>CAMNHG010000015.1 GCA_946539105.1 uncultured Clostridia bacterium
TGACGGTTCTGACCGGGGTATGGCCGTTGATTATGTGCGAGCAATCCGATTCTAAGCCAAACTCAGAAAGTATCATTTCGCAGGTCTGCTTTTGATAATAGTAGTCGTAGTACGGGTTCTTTTCTTCCTTCCACGCGGTCTTGTCATCAATAAAGGCACGCTCAAAGGTCTTGATGTTCCGTCCGCATAGCGGAGAATTGGGAGCGCACCAAAGGTACCACATAAAGTCGAGCCCGATTTGCTGTCTGCCGCTGTCGAAAAACGCGAGCCTTGCGACCTTATCAGCCATATCAAAGTACTCTTTGCCGCTGAGCTTTTCGCCGAACAGCTCAATTTCGAGCAAATTACCGTCCTTATCGAGCGGAACACAGCCGTGATAAAGCAAATTGCCGTTATAGATTTTGTACATACTGCCGTTTTCATACAAAAACTCAATGTGCTTTTTAAGCCTGTGGCTGTTTACAAACGCTTCTCTCAGTGCGGAAACTACCGAATGTTCTTCCTCTGTCAGCTCATAAGGATTCTCAGGGTTCAGGGTCGGGAAAAACGTATCGTTCAGCTCGTACTTTACGCCCTCGGATATAACAGTGCCGCTTTGTAAATCTATATTTTCGAGCAATAGGCGGTTATTCATTTTATAGTCGGGATTGCGCTTGATAATCTGCCCCTCCAGCTTGAACTGAATAACTGAAATCGCCTTCAAGGAAGCCTTCATCGGGCTGAGCTCGGGATAGGTCTTTTCCGCGAATAAAATCAGCTTTCGAAGGCTTATTCCGTAGCCGCTCTCGAGCGTATTGAGCGTGTTGTATTTTATGCTGTTGCGCACAACATTCGCGATACACGCCTCGCTTCCGCATGCTGCGCCCATCCAGAGAATGTCGTGATTTCCCCACTCTATATCGAGCGAATGGTGCTCGGCGAGCATATCAATAATCTTCTCCGCGCTTTTGCCGCGGTCGAAAATATCGCCGACAATATGCAGCCTGTCAACCGCCAACCGCTTTATAAGCCCCGCAAGCGAGATTATAAAATCGTCGGCGTTTATACTGATTATCGTATCAATAATATTGTTGTGATAGCGCACCTGATTATCGTCCTCGTCACGCTGGGCGTGGAGCAGCTCGTCGATGATATAGGCGTAGTCCACTGGCATAGCCTTGCGAACCTTTGAGCGTGTATATTTTGAGCTTAACATCCTTGCAATCTCTATCATCTGTTCAAGCGTACTTTCGTACCACTCGCGGTCGGTTCCGCGGCTCTTTTTTATCAGGCTGAGCTTTTCGGAGGGATAGTAAATAAGCGTGCAAATCTCCTTAATCTGCTCGCGGTTGAGGGTTTCGGAATAGAGCTTTTCAACCTTCTCCCTGATTACACCCGAGCAGTTGTTGAGGATATGGCAGAACGCCTCGTACTCGCCGTGAATATCGCTCATAAAGTGCTCTGTGCCCTTCGGAAGGTTCAAAATCGCGGTGAGGTTGATTATCTCTCGCGTCAGGGAACGAACCGATGGATATTTTTCAGACAGCAGCTTGTAGTATTTTGACTTATCGCTTTTCATTTTTACCGCCTCCCGTCCTGTTTATGCTTTAATATTATCATAAAAATATTTACTTGTAAATCTAAAGGTAATACTTTTATTTATTTTAAAAAACGCTTTTATTTTTCAAATAAATACGCTATAATTAATTATACGACAAACAAAGGGGTGAGCACTATTACAAAAATACTGAACAGCAAGCGCCTGTCCGCAGTGATTATGGCGGTTATAGTGCTAATGCTCGCGGGGCTTACGGTACTGTCATTAAACTTTTTTCTAAGCATAGACAACAGCATTGATATGCCGATGTTTTTAGACGGAGAGTACTCGGTTGACGGCGGTGAATTCAAGCCGTATTCGCAGACAGGTGAAATCACCGACAGCTTTAACGACAAGGTGGTTTTCAAGGGCAAGCTCAGCACATACACCTCATACTACCCCACCGTTACCATATCGAGCAAAAACGTATGGTATAACCTAAAAAACAGCAAGGGAGAGGTCGTGTACGGCTACAATTATAAAAGCGAGGCCGATATTTACGAGGAAATCTTCAGCAAAAAGTATGACGAAAAAAGCTTAACCAAGGACGAGCGTGAATTACTTGACATTCACAAAAAGATGAGCGGCTTGGCTATGCAAATGCCGAACACACCGGGATATCAGATTGAGGATATTTACTTTTTCGACGTTGCGACCTACAATATTGATTATAACGAGGTGCTCACCTTTGAAGTAATAAATCCTTATGACTCTCCGCAGTCGGATTTTTCGGATTGCCTTGACGTTGTGCTCAGCGAGTCTAACGGAAAATACACGCAGTTTATATCGCATACGCTTCCGTATCTTGTGCTGTTTATGCTGGTATGCTTTTTCGGAGTTTTCTTCTTCCCTGTCGCCGGATTTATTTTGGGCAGGGTTGATTACAAGTACCTCTCGTTCGGAGCACTCTGCTTTTTCTGGGGACTGTTTATGATAATGCAGAGCTCCAGCGGATTTCTTAATCTATGGATAACAGATCCCACGGTTTGTCTGCTGATAAACGCGCTTACAAACTACTTCTTTATTTCATCAATAATATTTTACTTTAAGACAAATCTTGAAAAGCCTGTTTCACGCGCAATCGCAATGGCGTTGTGGATAACTTTTGTGCTGGGAATTATCACCGTTACGGTGCTGCACTTTACCGGAGTTTCGGACGTTCACGCTACATTTAAATATATGATGGCTTTGACAGCGGTTTGCGGCTTGGCAATGCCGATTCTGCTGTTTTACGAAACAAGGTACGGCAACAAGGCACTATACGTGCTTATCTCGTGGATTCCGCTCGCGGTTTGCGTACTGGTTGACGCGATAAACCACTACAGCCACTTTACCGATTTTGATTTTTATGTTGTAGGTCTCGCGCTTACAATGATTTATCAGATTGTCAGACTGGTGTTTGACCTGCGGCAGCAGTACAAGGAGGCCATTAAGTATCAAAAGATGCAAAAGGAGCTGTACGAAGCCAAGGTTTCGGTAATGGTCAGCCAGATTCAGCCGCACTTTATGTACAACGCGCTGTCATCAATCGCGATGCTGTGCAAGATTAACCCCGACACCGCGTACAACGCGACAATTACCTTCTCGGACTACCTGAGGGGCAATATGGATTCGCTTAAGCAGAAGAACCCGGTTCCCTTTGAAACAGAGCTTGAACACCTCAAAAAATATCTGTACATTGAACAGCTCAGGTTCGGCAAAAAGCTGAACATTGAGTACGATATTCAGACGACCGATTTTGTACTGCCTCAGCTTTCGATTCAGCCGCTTGTCGAAAACGCTGTTAAGCACGGCGTGGGAATGAAGAAAAAGGGCGGTACGGTTACGATTGCAACCGAGGAAAACGACGATTTTTATATGGTTATTATTTCCGACGACGGCGTTGGATTTGATACCGAGCAGAAGAAAAACGACGGCCGTTCGCATGTCGGAATGGAGAATACACGCAGAAGATTAAAAGAGCTGTGCAACGCCGAGGTTATCATAACAAGCGTTGTCGGCGAAGGCACCGTTGCCACGGTGCTGCTGCCAAAGGAGGATCAGAAAAAATGAGAATATTATGTGTAGACGATGAACCGCTGATGCTGCAAATGCTTGAAATGGCGGTCAGAGAGGCAAAACCCGACGCCGACATTACGGCGTTTGACGATCAGGACGAGCTGCTTGAGGACGCAAAAAACAGCGGCTGTGATATCGCGTTCCTCGACATTCATATGAGGGGAATGACCGGAGTTGAGCTTGCAAAGGAGCTAAAAGCTGTTAACCCGAAAATGAATATAATCTTTGTAACAGGCTTCAGCGAATACGCCGGTGACGCGATGAAACTGCACGCCAGCGGATATATTATGAAGCCCGTAACTGCCGAAAAGGTTAAAAGCGAGCTTGAAGATTTGCGCTTCCCGATTGAGCCTAAGGACAATGCTCTGCTAAAGGTTCAGTGCTTCGGCAACTTTGACGTATTCACCCCCGACGGCAAGCCTGTTCACTTTGAACGCAGCCGCTCAAAGGAGATTTTCGCCTACCTGATTCACCGTCACGGAAGCTCCTGCACAATCAAGGAAATTGCCGCTGCGTTGTTTGAGGACGAGCCGTACGACAAAAAACAGCAGAATTACATTCAGATTTTGATTTCGGCTATGATGAAAAGCCTTAAAAAAATCGGTGCGGAGGAAGTTATAAACAAAAGCTACAATAACCTTTCGGTCAATGTAAACCTTGTTGACTGCGACTACTACCGCTTTGCCGAGCTCGACGCAGGCGCGGTAAACGCCTACCAAAACGAGTATATGAGCCAGTACTACTGGGCAGACTTTATGTTTAACGACTTTGATTATTAATCCTTAAACTCAAAAACGGACGTGGTTTCACGTCCGTTTTTAATATCTGACTCTGAATCCGTTTTCACCCGGGATAACCGCCGTGTTTCGGCAGAGCGTTCTGTCAATTTTAATATACCTTGCGCTTTCGATTGCCCGGACAACCTTATCGAGGTCTTCTTCCCGCCCCTGTATTTCCATAGTCACAGAGCCGTCATATTCGTTTTTTACCCAGCCGGTAACTCTGTATGCGTTCGCGGCGTACTGCGCCGTATAGCGAAAGCCCACACCCTGAACCCGGCCGAAAAAATTGTAGTGTCTGCGAATTATATCCATTTTAACCACCGTATAATATAAAAATTCGGCGGCAGAGTTTTCCCTGCCGCCTAAACAAGATTTTAATTTATCAGTTTGTAATAATCTGCTCTGTGTCTTTATCGAAGATATGGAGCTTATCAAGGCTGAAGCAAATCTTGATTGTGTCGCCAACCTTAGCCTTTGAAGAGGGGTCAACTCTCGCGGTGATAGACTGACCTGCGATGTTAACATAGAGGTAAATTTCCGCACCCATAAGCTCGGTTACGTCAACGTTAGCTTCAAATGTCATCTCAGCCTTAGCAATTTCCTCTGCCTCGTCGTGAACGTGCTCGGGACGGATACCGAAGATAACTTCCTTGCCTACATAAGCGTCGAGCTTACCGCCTGCGCACTTGTCAGCGGGAACGGGAACCTTATACTGGTCAAAGTTGAGTGTGTACTTGCCGCCATCCTTGCCTACTGTAGCGTTGATGAAGTTCATCTGAGGTGATCCGATGAAGCCTGCAACGAACATATTGTCAGGAGAATCATAAAGGTGCTGAGGTGTATCAACCTGCTGAATAACGCCGTCCTTCATAACTACGATTCTTGTACCAAGGGTCATAGCCTCTGTCTGGTCATGGGTTACGTAGATAAATGTTGTGCCGAGTCTCTGATAGAGCTTTGAGATCTCGGTACGCATCTGAGCACGGAGCTTTGCGTCGAGGTTTGAGAGCGGCTCATCAAGAAGGAATACCTTAGGATCACGAACGATAGCACGACCCATAGCAACACGCTGTCTCTGACCGCCGGAAAGAGCCTTCGGCTTTCTGTCAAGGTACTGCTCGATGCCGAGGATACGGGCTGCTTCTTCTACTCTTCTCTTAATCTCCTCCTTGGGAGTTTTTCTGAGCTTAAGACCGAACGCCATGTTATCATATACTGTCATATGGGGATACAGAGCGTAGTTCTGGAATACCATCGCGATATCTCTGTCCTTAGGAGCAACATCGTTTGCGAGCATATCGCCGATGTAGAGCTCGCCCTTTGAGATATCCTCAAGACCGGCAATCATTCTCAGTGTTGTTGACTTACCGCAACCGGAAGGACCTACGAAGATGATAAATTCCTTATCAGCGATCTCCAGGTTAAAGTCCTTAACAGCGGTAACGCCGCCGTCGTAAATTTTGTAAACGCCTCTCAGTGATACATTTGCCATAAAATAACCTCCGTTATATAATTTCTTAAATTAACATATATAATATACCACTTTGGACAAATTTTTACTATACCGATTTTGACTAAAGATTTGCCTCAGTTTTTATATAAAATAATTACCCTGTAAAAAAACAGGGCAATTTTTAGTGTATTTTGCCAACAAAAATTGAGTCAACATTCAATTTTGTCAATTTTTTGGCACTTCCTATGGGCAATTTGCTATCAAGATACAAATTTCCGACCGATATTCGTTGAAGGTGCACAACTTTTAAGCCGCATACGGCAAACATCTTTTTTACCTGATGGAACTTGCCCTCGCAAATGGTGACGATTCCTGTAGAAGCACCGTTTTCCTCACTGATTTCGAGCTTTGCCGGAAGGCACTTTGTTCCGTCGGCAAAGACAATTCCCTGTTCAAACCTTTCAATGGTTTCGGCGGTGATTTCTCCGTTGAGCTTTGCGATGTATTTTTTATCGACATGCTTTTTCGGGGAGAGCATTTTGTGCGCAAAGTCCCCGTCGTCGGTGATAATCAGCAGACCTTCGGTGTCCTTGTCAAGCCTTCCCGCGGGAAAAAGCCCGGGACGTTTCAGCTCCGGCGGCAGAATATCAATAACGGTTTTGTCGCGGTTGTCACGCGTTGCCGACACAACGCCCGCAGGCTTGTTGAGCATTATGTAGATATGCTCGTCCAAATCGACAGCCTGTCCGTTAAGCTCCACCGTGTCGGTATCAGCGTCAATCTTCTGCTCAGGATTGCGGCATACCCTTCCGTTTAGCGTGACCTCGCCGTTTTTTATTTTATTTTTAGCGTCCTTGCGGCTTAAAGAGGCGCGCGAGGATAATAATTTATCAAGCCGTTCCATTTTATTCACCCCGAGAGCGGTCTTACGCCCTCGCCGTAAACCCTGTTTGTCAAATGTCCGCCGATTAATTTACCCCCGTTTACCAGCAAAACGGCGCAGGAGGCGTTTTCGGCGTTAACCGAGTATGTAAACCTCTGTGCCTTTTGACCCTTGTATGGGGTTAAATCAAGCCCTGTCTGTTTTTGAATTTCATTGTATTTTTCTGTAACAGAATTAAAATCCTCAGGAACCGTAATTTCATCGCTTTCTGTCAACTCGGCGTTTTCTATTCCGAATGTCCGCAATATTTCAAGCCTGTCGTCCTCGGTCTCCGCTTCAAGCGAGTATTCGCCGATTTCGTCGCAGGTGGCGGTGTCGGATTTTGAACCGTGGCAGCCCCTGAAACAGGCAAAAACAATCAAAATTACAATTACAAAAACAATGAAGAAATACCGCAATGCTTTGCCGCGGTTTTTTACTTTGAAATTGAGTACAAACATATTAACCTCCGCGCGTTTATATTAATATGTACGCGCGAAGGTGAAGTATTATTCTTCTATATATTTTAGGATTTCTCCGGGAGAATCCGCAATAGCGATTGCTCCCTGCTCTTTCATCTCGTCAACCGAGCCGTAGCCGTAGCTCACGCCGATAAAATCAACCTTGCACAGTCTCGCGCCTATGGCGTCAAAACGGCTGTCACCGAGCATTAAGGCTTGCTCCCTGTCATTGTCGATATTTCCGCCGAGCTTTGTAAGCGCGTACGGAATTAAATCCTTTTTGTCCTTAATCGTATTATCAAGCGTTGATCCGACAACCTCATCGAACCAATCCGTTATTCCGAGAAGCTCGGCAACTCCATCGGCAACGGGCTTTTGCTTAGAGGTACAGATAGCGGTTTTAATGCCCTTTTCGCGCAGGGCATACACTACCTCTTTAATTCCCGGATACACCTTGTTGTGGTACTTACCCTCTTTTTCATAGTAAGCGCGGTAAATTGCCGCTCCCTTTTCGGAGGTTTCATCGTCAAGTCCGCAAAGATTTCTGAAGGTGTCAATCAGCGGAGGACCGATGTACAGCGTGTAATCGTCAAGATTCGGCTTGGGCACGTTCAGGGTATCGAGCGCGTATTCAAGCGACATACGGATTCCCTCCGCGCTCGCGCTTACCGTACCGTCAAGGTCAAATAAAACATATTTATACTTCATCAAACTTGCTGTCCGCCTTCTTTTGGAATTTTTCCGCCTTTACGCTGACCCTTGTGTGCGTTCCCTTTGCGATTTCTCCGGCATTGTCGCGCGCCGTAAGCTCAAAGAAAAACAGCCTGCCATCACATTTTACAAGGCTTGCTTCAGCTTCAACCTCAGCTCCTAAGGGAGTGGGACTTGTGTGCTCAATGCTGATCGCCGTGCCGACTGTAGTCAGCTCGTTATTATTAAGCACGCTCTGCGCAAGCTCAGCCGCCGTGCCCTCCATTAGAGTCGCTACGGCAGGAGTTGCCAGTACATCAAGACTGCCGCTGCCGACAACGCTCGCGAGGTTTTCTTTTTTTACGGTTAATTTTTTTGTCAATTTTTTCATAGTAATAACCCTTATGAATTGTGCTCTTCGATCATCTTTTTGAGCTGGTTAATAACGTCGTTTTCCGGGAAATTGACCTTCTTGCTCACGTCGGCAATGTTCATATTTTTAATCATCATCTTACCGACCGGGGTTTTGAGCACGCCGAGTCTGCCGTCGAGCTTTACAAGCGCGTCGGGGAGCCACGGATATTCTTTTAAAATGTCTGTGAGCTTTGTGCTGCTGTTAATATCCATAATATAACCTTCCTTTGTTTATTTCTCTGTAATCAATATTCCGTCAGGCTTTAACTCTCCGTTTTCGAAGCCGTTTTGGAACAGGATTTTTCCTGCCGGCACAATCTTGTACGGACGTTCCTGAGCGTTAATCAGCACGTCCGCTGTTCCCGATTTTATATAGTGAATCAGTCTGGGATATTCCTCTGCATTTATAAACTCAAAGTCGTTGCTTATAAATTCCTTATGCGCGTTTCTCAGGTGAATCAGCGCGGATATCTTTGACTTAACGTCGTCAAACTTACCGCTGTCAATTTCATCCCACGGCATTGTTGCGCGGTTGTACGGCGAGTCATAGCCCTTCATTGCAATCTCGGTTCCGTAATATACGCACGCGGAGCCGGGCAAGGTCATAATAACCGCGATTTTTTGCAGCAGCTCGTCGGTGTTTTTGCTGATTTCCGCAACACGCGGAGTATCGTGGGTATCGAGAAAGTTAAACAACGCCTCAGTAACCTGCTCGGGATAAAGAGTTCTGCAATAGTTGAGCGCGAACTCAAAATCCTTAAAGGTCTGGTTCGGATTTTTGAAGAAATCAGTTACACACTCGGGCAGCGGATAATTCATAACCGAATCATATTCGTTGCCGCCGAGCCACGGAAGCGAGTCCGTCCAAATCTCGCCGAGAAAATACACGTCGGGATTTACTTTTTTAACCGCTGAGTTAAGGCTGTTTATAAAGGTGTGCGAAACCTCATCGCCCACGTCAAAGCGGATTCCGTCAATTCGCCAGTCCTTTGCCCAGTGAACGCACAAATCCGTAAAGTACTCCACGACCTCGGGGTTGTTGGTGTTGAGCTTGGGCATTCCCGCCCAGAAGGAGAACGAGAAAAATCTGCCGTCCTCTGTAGAAAAATTCCTGTCGGCAAAGTTTTCGGCGTTGATAAAGAACCAGTCGTAATACCGCGAGCCTCTGCCCTTTTCGCAGACGTCCTTCCACGCGAAAAACTCGTGACCGCAGTGATTAAACACAGCGTCGAGCATAACGCGGATTCCCATTGTATGGGCAGTGTCAACAAGCTCGGTTAAGTCCTCCTCGGTGCCGAAGTCGGGATCAATCTGCCAATAATCAAAGGTGTTGTATTTATGATTTGAGCCGGATTTAAAAATCGGCGTAAGGTAAATACCGCTGATTCCCAAATCCTTTAGATATCCGAGTCGTTCGGTTATTCCGCGGATATTTCCGCCGTAGATATCGTTCCACTGCGGATTTGAAAAATCTCCCCATTTTCTGAATTTACTGTCCTTCGGGGAATCCGACGAACGGCAAAAGCGGTCGGGCATAATCTGATACCAGACGGTGCGCTTTACCCAGTTCGGCGGAGTTATAATGTCCGAAGCATTCAGCCAAGCGTATTTAAAATACTGCATTGAAGCCTGATTGTTCTCCTCAACCGGGCAAATTTTGTTTTCGCAGACAACATATGTCCTGCCGTCGCTTTCAAGCTCAAAATAATATCTTAATCGCTTATACTTAGGCTGTAATTTTATCGTCCAAAGAATGTGATATTTAAGCTCGGCGAGCTTTTGCATTTCGGATTTAACTCCGCTCCAATGCGGCTGTCTGCGAAGCTCGTGAATAAACGGATCTTCGCTTATAATAAACGCGCGGTCAACGTCCTTACCTGTTTTGATGTTGACTGTAACGGTGTTTTCGTCGGACGCGTAGCAATATTCAATAGTTGCTCTGTGAGAAACCGCAGAAATATTCATAATAGCCCTCCTTTGCCGGACTGATTTATTTATATTTTATCACACAGATAAAAAAACGGCAAGTAATTTGTCAGATTAAACGTATATTTATTGTTGAAATGTGAACATTTTAGTGATATAATCAATTCATCAATGATTTAGGGGAAATGTATATGAAACTAAAAGAACGATTAACGCCGTATGCTCAGGCAATTCCGAAGATTTTGACCTTTAAGATTTTAACTTCGGTTGTTTTGGCTGTTATTTCGAGCTTACTGATGCTTGCGTCAAGGCTTTTGCTGCGCAGCACCGGACGAGTAAGCGTAAGCAGCGGCGACTTCACGTTTTTGTTTACAACCTGGCAGGGCTATTTGATGATTGCGATAATGCTGGTCATCGTACTGCTGTATGTCGCGGTTGAGGTAAACGCTTTGATAATCTACATATCTAAAATTCTCCACGGAGAGAATCCGTCGGTGTTCAAGTGCATCGGCAAGGGTATTGTCGGTTTGAAAAAGTACATTAACTACCGCGGATTAATTATACTTCTTTACTGCACGCTTATCTCTCCGATGCTCGGACTCGGGTTTTCGATTTCGCTTACAAGCACGTTTTACATTCCGAACTTTATCAGCTCGGTAATCTTCAAAAACCCGTTCTACACCGCAGGCGTTATCGCGCTGGTTCTGTTCCTTATTGTGGTAGGTATAATCTACTGCTTTATCCTGCACGGCGCGTTGATTGACGATTTGAGCATAAAAGAAGCCAGTATTCAGTCGCGCAGGCTGCTGAAAAAGAACTGGAAAAATTATATTTTTGAAATGCTCAGATTCCTGCTTATCACGGTGATTGTTGTCGCGGCAATTTACGCGCTGTTCGTTTTGGTTCCGAGCCTTATTATCGACTCGGTCGCAACCGACGACAAAGCGGGAATATTCGCTACAACGCTTATCAGTATGCTCGCGCTTTTCATATTTTTTGTTGTGCAGATACTCTGGTCGGCGTTCCTTTTGATGAAGCTCACTGTGCTTTACCACACTTATAAGAGCGAGGGCGAGTGGAAATATACAAGACCTGAAAAGAAAGCTCACCCTGTTCTGATTGTTATGATTATTCTTTGCGTTTTGGCGATTGTCGGCCTTTCCGCAATGTACACCTATGCCTTTGACGACATTGTGCCGGCGTTCACACACGCCCAGTATGTAGGCCACCGCGCAGGCGGCGTTGAAGCTCCCGAAAACACCGTTAAGGGCATTGAAACCGCGGCTGAGCTTAACGCTTTCGGCTGCGAGATTGACATTCAGCGCACCTCGGACGGTTATTATGTAGTTAACCACGACAACGACTTTAAGCGCGTTGCCGGTGTTGCCAAAAAGCCTTCGGAAATGACGCTTGCCGAGGTTAAGGAGCTGCGCGTTGACGGCGAGCCGGTTCCTACATATGAGGAAATGCTCGACGCCAGCAAGGACAAGGTAACGCTTTTTGTTGAGCTCAAGGGCGAGACCGCCGACGAAAAGATGGCTGATGACGCAGTTAAGGCAATCAAGGAAAAGGGTATGGAAAAGCAGGCTGTTTTAATCTCGCTCAAATACGATATTCTTGAATATATCGAGCAGAAATATCCCGAAATGGAAACAGGCTACCTTGCGTTCTTCTCCTTCGGAGATATCGAGGAAATGCCGTTTGACTACCTTGCCCTGGAGGAAGAAATTTCTACCGATGAGGCGATTGAGAATATCCACGCCAAAAATAAAAAGGTTATGGTTTGGACTGTTAACGATCCCGAAAACATCAAGACCTTCCTCAACAGCGAGGCAGACGCTATTATCACCGACGAGGTTAAGAAATCCAAGGAAATTTCCGACGATCTTAAAAAGCGTACTCCGAGAGAAATTATTTACGACCTGTTCGGCACTTGGACAGTTGAATTAGCAAAATAAATTACAAAATCGGGCGACTCATTTTTGAGTCGCCCGAAAACAGTAAAATCTTAAATTTGGATTTATTTAGTTTTTTGCTTGTTTTTTCCCTCGACAATGGCGTAGCTATCGTCGAGGAGCTTTTCGATTTGCGGAATATCGGCTTCCCTGTCAAGGAGAATTGAAATCCAGTACTTTTTATTCATATGGTACGACGGAAAGTAATGAACATTGTCGATAATACCGGGGGTATCATCCGGCAATACCTTTAAGTTCAGGACGTTTATTTTACCCTCTTTTTCAACGCCGAGATACCTGTACGGAATAAGCATAAAAAGCCCGTACCACTTGTGTTTTTTCGCTGTGTTCAGCGTGTGATATTCTTTTAAATATCCCCACGGTGCTTCGGGAATTGTGCCGTACTTTTCCCTGACGTATTCAAGCAAGACAGCCTTTACATCGGCGAGCTCAAAGGATGAGCTTAAAATTTCCTCAAGCAAATCCCCGACATTCGCGCGGATTTGACCGACAAATCCGCCGTCCGCGCTCGTGTTAAACGGAAGGTAAATTTCACCGTCCGGCTCTTCGTAAACATTTACTTCAATATTCTCTCCGCTGATTTCAAACACGGCGTAAAATCCGTTTTCTTTCAGCGGTTTTTTTATTGTATAGGCGTTTCCTGCTTTTTTAAAGCCGTTCTGCTCAGCCTTTGAGGGGCTGAAAATATATTTGTCAAAAACGCTGTTGTAATTCACCGCACCACTTTCTTTCCGCTAATATTATAGGCTATTGCGCGCGGAAAATCAAGCGTTATCCGGCTGAGATTGTGAGCGTTATATCGCCTTTTCCGAGAAGGTCTTTTAGCTCGGAATCCGACTTATTCTTAATCTTGCCGAGCCTTGTGTACTCCCAGGTGTTTGAGCCGTAAAATACCGAAATTTGATTGCCCGAATACAGCACAATATCTCCCGGTTCGGTAGTGATTTTTTCATCACTGCTCGGCAGTGTTTTTCCGAGAGAACCTACCTGCTCAAAGCCGCCGTACATTGACATCTTTATTTCAAGCGGAGAATCCTTTGCAAGCTGCTTTAGCGCGTTTACGGATTCGTTTTCCTGCCATTCAATCTCAACCGCGTTATCGCCGAGTTTTAGGGTAAGATTATCGGATTCTGTTTTGGAAGTAACCTCGGAGGTTTCGGCAGGCTGTGCTGCCGCAATCGTTGACGCGTTTTCTTCGGCTTTTGGTGTTGACCTGAAAATCTTATTTAGGTAATTATAAAAGCACTGCTGCCAAAAGTCGCTGTCGTGCTCGTAGCCTTCCGCCAAATCGGTCTGGTTTTTAACGCCCATTTTGTTGAGCACATCACGGTAATACAACGTGCAGTCGATGTTCCACGGGTCCTTACTTCCGACGGACATATAAAGGTAGTACGGAGTGTTTGCCTCGGTAGGCTTTGGGAACTCCTGCATATACGGCGTGTTCCAAAAAGTGCCCTTGTAGTACTCGGTCGGGATTACTCCCGTATCGGGCGCGAAAGCTCCGATATAGCCGAACTTATCGAGCCACTTAAAGCCTGTGCACAGCGACTTTGCTCCGCCCTCGGACATTCCTGCAACGGCGGTGTTTTCTCTGCCGGTGAGCACATTGTAGTTCTTCTCGATAAACGGCATAAGGTCTACCGCAACGTCGTCAATCGCCTTGTCGTAAATAAACCTGAGCTGCTCGTCGGACTTGCTGTCCTTGTCAGCCTGCTTGTCGGTGTACATATCCACATTTACGGTGATTTGAGGAACGGCAAGGCCGTCGTTAAGCATATTTCCGTAGAGCAGAGTCAAGTATGAATCATCGTCAATCTGATTGTCGTGGCTTCCGCCGAAGCCGTGGAAAACATACATAACCGGATATTTTTTGCTCTCATCATATCCTGCCGACAAAAGAATATTGCACTGCTTGTCATCACCTGCGGTGGACGAATAGTATGTTACGTCCTTAAGCACCTTGCCGTAGTCAACGCCCGAACGTTTTTTGAACATATCCTCTGATACATCATAGCGGTTTTCCGTTGAGTAGGGGTCGAAATTTTCGCTGTTTGCGACGGTTGCTGAAGCGGTTTCGTTTTTACTGCCGGAAGAAGCCGTTGACGGATTTTGCGTGGAAGAACACGCGCTGAAAGCAAGCAGGCAGGAAAGAACTGCCGCAATCCCAATAATTCCCTTTTTAATTTTCATATATTCAGCCTTCTTTGCTTAAATGCTTTTGCGGATGAAGTCCTCGATTTTATCAAACGGAATAACGTCCAAATTGTCGTACAAATCGGTGTGAACCGCGCCGGGAATAATCATAAGCTCCTTGTTAACAGTGTACTTGCTGTCCTCGGTCATCGCCTTGTAAGCGTCCTTTGAGAAGTAGCAGGAATGAGCCTTCTCGCCGTGAATCATCAGCACCGCCGAGCGGATTTCGTTTGAATATTTTAAAATCGGCTGATTCATAAACGACAGACAACCGACGGTGTTCCAGCCCTCGTTAGAGTTGAGCGACCTTTCGTGATACGCTCTGCCCTTGTAGTACTCGCTGTAGTCCTTTACAAAGAACGGTACGTCCTCGGGGGCAGGCAAAGGCAGACATCCGCCTGCGCGCGAATATTCACCGTTTTTATATTCCTCTGTTCTGAGGTTGTTAAGCGCGGTCTTTTTCTCAAAGCGTTTTTCCTCGCTGTCCTCGCTGTCGAAATATCCGTTGGCGTTAACTCGCGTCATATCGTACATTGTTGAAACGATTGTCGCCTTGATTCTTGTGTCGAGTGCGGCGGTGTTAAGAGCCATTCCGCCCCAGCCGCAAATGCCGATAATGCTGATTTTGTCGGCGTCTACATTTTCCTGAACCGACAGAAAATCAACCGCCGCCTGAAAGTCCTCGGTGTTTATGTCGGGGGACGCCATATATCTCGGCACTCCTCCGCTCTCACCCGTAAAGGACGGGTCAAAGGCGATTGTGATGAATCCGCGCTCTGCCATAGTCTGCGCGTACAAGCCCGAGCACTGCTCCTTTACCGCGCCGAACGGACCGCATACCGCGATTGCCGGGAGCTTTCCGTCCGCGTTCTTAGGCGTGTACATATCCCCCGCGAGAGTAATGCCGTAGCGGTTAACAAAGGTTACCTTGCAGTGGTCAACCTTATCGCTTTTTTCAAAGGTCTTATCCCAATTTTGAGTGAGCTTAAGCTCTGCTGTTTTCATCATAACTATTCCTCCGTATCTATGTTTTTTATAAACCTCGCAGGAACTCCGCCTGCGATTGTGTTTGCCTGCACATCCTTGCTTACTACCGCGCCTGCCGCGATAATCGCGCCGTCACCGATTGTCACGCCCGGCAGGATTGTGACGTTCGCGCCTATCCAAACGTTCTTTCCGATAGTTACGGGCTTAGGTATAAGGTTAGCGCGTTTCTTTGGGTTTTGGTGGTGGTTGAGCGTTGCGATTACTGTCTTTGGACCGATTAAACTGCCGTCGCCTATCGTGATTCCGCCCTGGTCCTGAAACTGACAGCCTGCGTTTATAAATACATTTTTTCCGAGCTTAATGTTCTTTCCGCAGTCGGTGTAAAACGGCGGAAACATATACGCGCCCTCGGGGAACTTTTTGCCCGTAAGCTCAGTCATCAATTCTCCGATTTCTTCGGGTGTGTGGTAGCTGCCGTTAAGCTCTGAGGTTATCTTCATCGCCTCGTTGCTCAGGTATGTCATATGCAGGTGAATCTCGCTTTTCGCGGTAACCTCCGCTCCGCTGTCCATAATCCTGATAAATTCCTCTGTAGTCATACTTTTACCTCATTTCTGATTTAATTATATACCCATTCATTATAAATAGCAAATACTTATATTAAATAGTTAATTATGCTTTACAAGCATAGAAGAATAATGTATAATAAATTTGGGTGATAAAATATGGAATTTAGAGTTTTGCAGTACTTTTTGGCGGTTACGCGCGAGGGAAATATCTCAGCCGCGGCGCAGTCGCTGAACCTTTCCCAGCCGTCACTGTCGCGCCAGCTAAAGGACTTGGAGGATGAGCTCGGCGCAAAGCTGTTCATAAGGGGCAACCGCCACATTGAGCTTACAGAGGAAGGCTTGATTTTGCGCAAGCGCGCAGGCGAGATTATGCAGCTTGTGGAGCTTACGGAAAGCGAGATTTCCGAGGTAAAGAACAATATCTCGGGTACGCTGAGCATAGGCGCAGGGGAATCGCTCTCTATGCACCGCATAACCGAGGTTTTCCGCCGTCTTAAGAAAAACTACCCCGACATCCGATTAAACGTTGTGAGCGGAGATACAGAGGATTTGAAGGACAGGCTCGACCGCGGACTGCTTGACTTCGCGCTGATTTTTACCGACTTTGACCGCAACGCATACCACCACCTAACGCTTGAGGAAAAAGAGATTTTCGGTGTTATTATGCGCAAGGATGACGCCCTCGCCGATAAGGAATTTATCACCGTTAAGGACTTGTACGACAAGCCCTTGATTGTTTCGCGCGCGAACGGACTGGATATTTTCAGCGGCTCTCAGGCGCGCAAGCTGCAGGTTGCCGCGACATATAACCTGCTGTACAACGCCTCGCTGATGGTTGAGGACGGTATCGGCTATGCAATCTCATTTAACGGACTTGTGGACACCTCCGAAAGCTCAAATCTCTGCTTTCGTCCGCTCTGTCCCGAAATTTCCGTCAACCCGTCACTGATTTGGAAACGCCATCAGAAAATGTCAATCATCTCCCAGCTTTTTATTAAGCTGATGAGCTGACGTATTGCCAAATTCAAAAAGCTGTGCTATAATACAATCAGAATAAATCTGCCACCGGGTAGGAATTGCCATGAGCATTCGCTGCACATCGTTAGGTCTTTGAAGATGTGCATCGGATGTTTATTTTTTTGGAGGATATTATGAAGCGGTTTTTAAATTACTTTACCACGTTTGAAAAGCTGTTGTGGTGCGCGTCGGTTTTGATGATAACGGTTTCGTTTATATTTTTTGACAGGAGCAATTATCTTACGTTTGCAGCCTCGCTAATCGGCGTAACGTCGCTGATTTTTCTCGCCAAGGGCAACCCGGCAGGGCAGATAATGATGATAATATTCAGCCTGTTTTACGGCTGGATTTCATTTTCCTACGCTTATTACGGAGAGATTTTCACCTACCTCGGAATGACCTTGCCGATGGCTGTAATGACGCTTGTGTCGTGGCTGAGGCATCCGTATGAGGGCAGAAAAAGCGAGGTAGAGGTCAGCACCCTTGACAAACGCAAAAAGATAATTATGGTAATAATGACGGTTGTTGTCACGGCAGTGTTCTACTTTATTCTAAAATTCTTTAACACGGCAAATTTAATTCCGAGCACAATCTCGGTAACTACCAGCTTCATCGCGGCATATCTGACCTTTTGCAGAAGCCCCTACTATGCCCTCGCCTACGCCTGCAACGATATTGTGCTGATTGTGCTCTGGGTGATGGCGAGCGTAAACGAACCGAAATATATCTCGGTTGTTGTTTGCTTCATCGCGTTTTTATTTAACGATTTGTACGGCTTTTTTAACTGGAACAATATGAAAAGGCGGCAGACGGTGAACACCGAAATAAAAAAATAATTTATATTGAGATTTGTTCTGAGTTGTGTTATAATAGATTGAATTTATAGTAAATCAGGTGATTAGAAATGAAATTAGGTATAGTCGGACTGCCGAATGTAGGCAAGAGTACGCTTTTTAACGCTATTACTAACGCAGGAGCTCAGAGCGCGAACTACCCGTTCTGCACGATTGAGCCTAACGTCGGTGTCGTTTCAGTTCCCGACAAAAGGCTCGACAAGCTCGCCGAGATGTACGATCCCGATAAATACACCCCTGCAACTATTGAGTTTGTCGATATCGCAGGTCTTGTAAAGGGTGCTTCAAAGGGCGAGGGCTTGGGCAACAAGTTTTTGTCGAATATCCGCGAGTGTGACGCGATTGTGCACGTTGTGCGCTGCTTTGAAAATGACGACATTATTCATGTTGAGGGCAGCATCGACCCAAGGAGAGATATTGAGACGATTAACCTTGAGCTGATTTTGTCGGATATGGAAATGCTTGAAAGACGCATTGACAAGACAAAAAAGATGCTTAAGGGCGATAAAAAATATCAGCGCGACATCGACTTTTATCAGCGAGTGCTCGAAGCCCTTGAACAGGGCAAGCCCGCGAGAAGCGTTGAGTGCGACGACGAGGAAAAGGCTCTGCTTAGCGAGGTTGCTCTGCTTACCTCAAAGCCCGTTATCTACGCCGCGAATATGAGCGACCAGGATTTTTCAAACGGTATCGAGAGCAATCAGGGTTATCAGGAAGTAAAGAAAATTGCCGCTGCCGAAAACTCCGGCGTTCTGCCGATTTGCGCGCAGATTGAGGAAGAAATTGTCGAGATGGACGACGACGAAAAGGCAATGTTCCTTAATGACCTCGGTCTTGAGGAGAGCGGTCTTGACCGTCTTATCAAGGAGTGCTACGCACTGCTCGGACTTATCTCCTACCTTACCGCAGGCAAGCAGGAGGTCAGAGCGTGGACGATTAAAAACGGCACTAAAGCACCTCAGGCGGCAGGTAAAATCCACTCTGACTTTGAGCGCGGATTTATCAGAGCCGAGGTTATTGCCTACGACGACCTAATTGCCAACGGCAGTATGGCTGCCGCAAAAGAAAAGGGCCTTGTCCGCAGCGAGGGCAAGGAGTACGTTATGAAGGACGGCGATGTTGTGCTGTTCAGGTTTAACGTGTAATAATAAAAAACATTAACGCAGACTGCGCCTTGGCACAAAGCCAAGGCGCATTTATACTTTACATTAAAATAAAACGTCTATATTTGAAATTTCACGCTTCATCAGCAGCCGCAACCGCAGCCGTCGTTTCCGCAACCGTTACCGCAGCCGTTATTGCCGCCGCATGCGCTGCAGATAATGAGGATAAGAAGAATAATCCAGCAGCAACCGCCGTTGTTGTTTCCAAACAAGTTCATACCTCAACCTCCTTTCGTTTACATTACATACTATTGCGAAAAGAGAATTGTGTGACCGTTAGAAAAACAAAAATTGCAGGATTAAAAGTACCTCCCCCGTAACAAGTGACGGGGGAGGCTGAAATAATGTTTTATATAATTTAATTAAAATTCGGTCATCGGGTTGTACTTGACTCCGTTGTAACGGCACTCAAAGTGAAGGTGCGGGCCGGTTGAGTAACCGGTTGTACCTACGTAGCCGACTACCTGACCTGCCGAAACATACTGTCCGGGAGATACCGAAACGCTGCTGAGGTGAGCGTAGATAGTCTCCTTGCCGTTGCCGTGGTCTATCCATACGTACTTGCCGTAACCGCCGCCGCAACCGCAGCTGGAGCTCTTACCATAGTCATGAGGACAATAGGTGTTGGTATAGGCTACGGTACCGCTTGCCGCCGCAACAACCTTAGCTCCGTAAATACCGCCGCCGGCGATATCAATCGCGCCGTGGTTGTAGGTGGTTCTGTCCTCGTTCCACTCCGATGACAGATAATAGAAGCCCGGTGTAGGCCATACATATCCTCCCGAAGATGACGGTGTGACCGAAGGAGTCGGAGAAGGCGCGGGAGTGTAATCGTCATCGTCGTCATCCGATGAATTTGAGGAACCGGAGCTGTTCTGCGAAGAATTATTCTGCGCCTGCTGCTTAGCCTGAGCCGCAGCCTGCTCCGCAAAGTACTTTGCGATTTCCGACTCAATCTGAGCCTTTTCGTTGTCTGAGTTCTTAAGGAAGTTTTTTGCCTCGTCGGTCTTTGCGTACAAGTCCTGCAGTACTTCTTTGTTTTCCTCAAACGTCTTGTTAAGGTCGTCAAGGTCGGTTTTTAGCGAGGTTTCGTTCTTTACGAGCTCCGCTTTGTTTTTCTCAAGTGTTTCTTTTTCCTTGTTAATTACCTCGAGCTTGCTGTTGACGGTATCAATGAGCTCCTGGTCGTACTTTGAAAGATTCTTTACCAGAGTCATTTTATCGACAAGGTCGGTAAAGTCCTTTGCGCCGAGGATAATCTCAAGGTCGCTGGCACTGCCTGCCATATAGATTGCCCTGAGTCTTTCGCACAGAGCGTCAAGCTGAGATTCAATCTCGCTGTTACCCTGGTCAATCTTTTTCTGGGACTCGGTGATTTCGCCGTTTAGTTTGTCAATAGACTCACGTGTTACGCTGATTTTTTCATCGAGATTTTCAATTTTGTTTGTGAGTGCCTCGTTGTATTTTTCTTTTTCGGAAATATCATTTTGCGCGCTGTCGAGCACCTTTTGATATTCCTTATTCTTTGAGTCGAGGTCCTGAAGCCTTTGCTGAAGCGACTCAACATTTTCCGCGCTCGCGGACGCAATACCTGCCGTAACGGGTGCCGCTATAATGCAAACACTGAGCAAAGCGCATAAAACCTTCTTAGCCTTTGTCATAGTTTCTCCTTTCCGCTGTTACCAGCCGAGAATTTCATTACCTTCCATTTTTAAATACTTGCGGATTGAGATAAATCCTCCGCAGAAGCCTACGAACAAGCCGAATATTACGAACGCCGCGGCAACGTAAGGCAGAACCTCGATAAACGGAATGAACCGGAATACCGACTGCGCGTTTTCAACTACCATACCGATGCCCTGATATACCAACGCGAGAGCTCCGGTGGAGATTACCGCCGAGATCAGTCCGAGCACCATACCCTCTACAAGGAACGGCATTCGCACAAACGCGTTGGTTGCGCCGACAGATTTCATAATGCTGATTTCAAAACGGCGCGAATACATTGTCGCGCGGATTGTGTTCGCGATAATAAACAGCGAGATTATAAGCAGAGCGGCTACAACCGCGATTGAAATTATATTTACAAGGTTGCTGATACGTGTCATTTTATCCGCAAAATCCTTGCGGTTCAGGATTGTATCCTTGTCAACACCCTTAATTTGCTGAATTTTAGCTACGGTTTCCTCATACTTTGAGAGGTCATCCATAACGACTATAAACGAATCGGGAAGCGGATTTCTGTCCTCTATTCTCGCGAAAAGGGTGTCACCGAGAGTTTTTCTGTACTGCTCAAACGCCTTTTCCTTTGAGTAAAACTCGGCTGACCGGACATTGTCAACCTTTTCAATCTCTTTTCCGACATATACGGCTTCAAGCTGGGAATAAC
>CAMNHG010000016.1 GCA_946539105.1 uncultured Clostridia bacterium
GCCTTGCAAGGACGACAACGCAGTATTGCGGAAAATAGACCGCAAAGATTGTCTGCTTTTTATTAGGTATTAGTATTAAATATCAAAATCTGTGCTTTATCGCCATATTTCCGCTATTTTTTAATTTAAAGTTAATAAATACATTGAAATTAATTTTAAAATGATATATAATATTATTATCAATGTAAAAGGACTGTAGATATGAAACGTTACATCGCAAAAGTTACTTCAATTCTTTTGGTCGCAATACTTATTTTGGCATCTGTCAGCACCGCGTTTGCTGAGGATACGCTTAAAATAAACGGAGCGGAAAAAACCGTTAAAAAAGGTGATACCGTAAAGTTTACCCTTAATCTTTCCGACACCAGAGAAGATGTCATCGGTTTTGAGCTTCGCGTGTTTTTCAACAAGGATAAGCTGGAGCTTGTTCGCGGTTCCGTAACCTCAGAGACCTTTGATAATATGTTTTATAACGAGGAAATTAAAGGTAAACTTCCGCTTAACTGGACTGATTTTAACAACCCTGTTAAATGTGAGAATAAAACTCCGTTCTTTTCCTGCGACTTCAAAGTTCTCGACGGTGGAGAAGCTGAGATTTCGTATTTTGTAACTGAACTCTATGGCAATGATATGACTGCTCTTAAGTCATATACATGGACATATGACCTTACCGACGGAAATGACGCGGTTGTTTCCGACGGAGTACTTCCCGTATCAAAGGACGAGGAAACTCTTAATAACCGACAGTCTCACTTTATAAATTATGTTGACGGAAAAGGAGAGGAAAATACTCCGAATAAGGACAACCACGAGGCTGTTGTCGGAAAACAGCATTCTACAGCAATTCAGGAGGATGTTGTCGAAGTAACTCGCTATGAGGATGTTAACAACGGCGGTTCTAACAACAAGAATCAGGGTATTTCGCCGTTTGTATTTTTCCTAATCGCTATCCCGGTTGTTATTGCACTTATAGTTGTTGCTATTGTGCTTGCAAATAGGAAAAATAAAAATAATGACGACTCCGAACGTGAGCCAAAGTTTGATTTATCTGCTGAGCAACAGGCAATGGAAGAAGCCGGCGAAACTGATGATGAATAACAAATATAGTTAAACTTTGACTTTTTTACCAAAAAACACCCGAATATTTGTAAGAAGTTCCAAAAATATATTTGTAATATAATATTGCAATTTAAAATATTATGTTATATAATTATTATAACCGAATATAATCGGAAATGAATTGGAGGAATAAACTAATGAAAAAGAGAATTTTAGGCGTTGCTCTTGCAGGCGCACTTGCTTTCTCAGCTATCGCAGGCAGCATTGCTACTGTTTCCGCGGCTGACGCTCCGCCGAATCCTAATCGTCTTCCTGAGTATACACCCTCTGCAGGTGTAGAAACTCGTACAGTTATGTTCGCTATGCCCGGTTCATGGACAGGTGAAGAGGGTTCTACTACCCGTCAGACATGGGAAAAATACGGCAGCTCCGCAGGTCTTTACTGGTGGGGCGGCGAGGATAACCCTGACGAAGCTCCCGCAGCTGCAGGTCACGGTTGGCCCGGCTGGAAGATGAAGAAGGTTTCTGAGGGCGATATTGCTAACCTTTACAGCACTCTCGCTTCAAGAACAGCTCCTAACATGATTTTCAGCAACTTCATCGACGGCGGTATGGATACATCATATCCCGAGTATAACACTTCACAGCAGACTAAGGACCTTCAGATTGAGTACTTTGGTCAGGGCGATTCTGACTACTATCCCAAGGAGTTCTGGGATTATCTCTATGATAATTACTATGAGGACTTCTGCGACGATCCTAACTATCAGATTACAGAGTTCGGCGATTACGCTAAGAACTTCTTCTTTGATGAGATGGATGATAGTATTTATCAGTACATCGACAACATGGTTTATGTTGTAGACTTCGATACTACAAGAATGGCTATCTCACCTGTATCAGGTAAGGGCGGCTTTGACGGTGCTTTCTACTTCTACTATGGTAACGGCGAGTTCGGTATCTGGCCCACAAGAGAGATGTGCATCGAGAAGGAAGGTCTTACTGTAGACGCAGATGGTAAAATCGTTTACGAGGGCACCAAGAAGAACGCTGAAACAGGCGAAGACGAGGCTTTCACAGAGACTGTTGACGAAAAGACAGGCTTCATCCTCAGAGAGCACACAGACGCTTACGATACAACAACAAAGAGAAACTTTGTAGTATTCGGTAATTTCACCGGTAAGTATTGGTCTGATACAGCTGCTCCCGAAATGCCCACAGTTGAGACAACAGTTGCTCCTACAACTGTTCCTGCTCCCGGCACTACAGACGCTACTTCAAACGAAGGCAGCAAGAACAGCGACAGCAACTCCGGTACCGGCAGCAACGACTCTAACGGTTCAATCGCTACAGGTGATTACTCTGCAGCAGCTATCTTCGGAGTATTTGCAATCGCAGGTCTCGGCGTATTCTACTTTGTTCGCAAGAGACGCAGCAGCAAATAATTTTACTTAACTTATAAAACACTTTCGGCAGAAATGTCGAAAGTGTTTTTTCTTGTATAGGCTTATTGTCTTATAACAGCCTTGTTATATTCTTGATTTTTTATGCGTATTGTTGTATAATATATTATACTAATACCTAATAAAAAGTAGACAATCTTTGCGGTCTATTTTCCGCAATACTGCGTTGTCGTCCTTGCAAGGCGTCAGCCTTGCCGCGTCCTTCGCCTTGTCTTGCGAAAAAAATCCTCGCAAAATATAAGTCTACTTTCTATCAGGAATTAGTATTAAATATATAGTATTATCGGAGGTGAGAATAATGAAAGAAGCTATTGCCCACAGAGTTTTTGCATTTATTCTCACAGTTTTTTTGCTTTTTGTGTCTTTGATTACAGCTTATGCCGACAATCCTGACCACGGTATGGAGGAAATCGCGTCTTATCCTGTTCAGTCAGAGCCTTCCGAAAATTCAAACCGGACTGAGGCGTCCGCGGCTGTTCCCACTACAGAGCCGATTATTCCGGCAAAGTTCCCGGCACTGACCGTAAACGCTATTTCAAATTTTTTTCCGAAGTCAAGCTCCGAGTATAACGCAAATACAAAAGAGATAACCGTTACCTACTGGATGCGCTCCACAAAGAACGTTTTAAGTGTAAACTGGGATTTAGAATACGACACCGAGTCGCTCAGCTTTTCGCTGAACAAGAACCCTTCCCTGAATATATGTCCGTCAATAGCTGAAAATTCGGTTATGTCGTTCCCGGAAAAGGGCAAAATAAGCTACTGTGCGTCAAGTATGGCACTGTTTGATTTTTCAAGCCAGGACAAGCCGTTTGTTCAAATTGTGTTTGACGTAATTAACATCAATCCGGACGAGCCGATATTATCTAAGGTAGACTTGACAGTCGATAACCTTATTGTTTCCGATATAAATTCCGCTACCGGTTATTCCGATCCCAAAGAGGAGATTACAGTGGTTGAGGATTCCATAGAAAATCCTGCTATTGATCCTATTTTTGAACGTATAACCAAAATGACCACGCTGACTCCGTCCAACTTCATCCAGGCGACCGAGTCTCCGTCTCAATCTCAAACCGAGCAGTCCACAGACCCAAACGGTTCTGTAATAGCGTCGGAAACCATTGTTCCTCAAACAACCTCCGCCACTCAGTCTACAACCGCGCCTACGCAACCGACATCCCCGACAGATCCGTCTGTAAATGATGATGACAAGCCCGATTCCAAAGAACAGGGAATAGTCGGCACCGGAGAACCCGGCTACGCATGGATTAGCTTCGGAGTAATAACCGTATCCGCGCTTATTCTTTTTATAATGCGTAAAAAGGAAATAATGTTTTAGAAATTAAACTAAAAATAAAAACACTGTCAATCCTTGCGTCGTGCCGATTGACAGTGTTTATTTATATAAAAAAATAAAGGGAACAGAATAACCGTTCCCTTTGATGTAAAATTTTAGTTAGCTCTTGTTACCTTACCTGAACGCAAGCAACGGGTGCAAGCATATACACGCTTGGGCGAACCGTCAACGATAGCTTTAACACGCTGAACGTTGGGCTTCCAGGTTCTGTTTGAACGTCTGTGTGAGTGAGAAACCTTGATGCCGAACTTTACATCCTTACCGCAGAATTCACATTTTGCCATGCGTCTGCACCTCCTTAGTCAAATCAAATTCTATTCCTAACTTTGTTATCATACCAGAAAAAAGGAAAAAATGCAAGTGTTTTTTTAAAATTTCTTAACTTGTTTTAAATACTTGTAATTTTTATTAAAGTATTGTATAATTTAACATGAATATATTTAAATAATCAGGAGGGCACAATGCTTTCTCAGCTTTTAAGCGGAAATTTCACATTACAAAACATAATCGCGCAAATTCTCGCGGTTCTTGTTATTATTTTTTTAATTTTGCCGTTTCACGAGTGGGCTCACGCTTTTACCGCGTCACTGCTCGGCGACAAGGGTATTAAGCAAAGGGGCAGGCTGTCGCTCAATCCGCTCAGCCACATCGACCCCATGGGCGCACTGTGTATGATTTTGTTCGGCTTCGGCTGGGCAAAGCCCGTACCGGTTGATTCGCGTTATTTCAAAAACCCAAAACTCGGTATGGCTATTACCGCATTAATGGGTCCCGTCGCGAACCTTGTCGCGGCTTTTGTCGGACTTTTAATTTACAATACGCTGTTCAAATTCTGTCCCGATTTTATGTACACAAACGCTGCAGGTCAGTTCTTGACGGTGTTTATGACGTTTTATATCAGAGTAAATGTTAATCTGGCGGTGTTCAATCTTTTGCCGATTCCGCCCCTGGACGGCTCAAAAATTCTGTTTACTTTCCTGCCCGACAAGGCGGTTGAGTTTTGCTACAGATACCAGATGATTTTCTTTTTCGCTCTTTTCGCGTTAATTTCATTCGGCCCGTTAAGCGGACTTTTAAGCTATTTGTCTAACGGACTTATGCAGGGAATGATATGGCTTGCAGCGCAACCCTTTAATATGATTCACTGAGGCAAAAAATATGGAAACGACCTTACAGTATAAGCTGCCTGTGTTCGAAGGACCGCTCGACCTGCTTTTGTCTTTAATCTCAAAAAATAAAATAGATATTTACGATATCCAAATTTCTGATTTGCTCGACCAGTATATGGAGCAAATCAATATGATGCAGGAAAACCAAATGGACATTGCCTCCGAGTTTTTGACAATGGCGTCGCGGCTTGTTTATATCAAGTCCGTAATGCTTCTGCCGAAGTACGAGGAAGAGGCGGAGGAGCTAAAAAAGGAGCTGTCCGGTCAGCTGCTCGAATACGCGGTTTGCCGTGAAATTGCCGCAAAGCTCGGCGTGAGCTATGACTTTGACACGTTTTTCAGAGCACCTTCACCGGTGGAGTTTGACCTGACATATAACCGGATTCACCCAAGCGAGGATATTGCCAAGGCGTACGTAAGCGCAGTTGGCAGAGGCAAGCGCAAACTGCCGCCTTCAGAGCAGGCGTTTTCGGGCATTGTCGCGCATAAGATTGTCTCGGTCAACGGAAAAATAATCCACCTGATGCGCAGACTCAGACACGGAAAAAAGCTGGAATATCACGAAATTTTTGAAATCTGCGAGGGTAAAAGCGACCTTGTCGCGACCTTCCTGGCTACGCTTGAACTGGTAAAGGGCAAGCGAATAAGGATTGAAGGCAGCGGAGAAAACGCCGTTGTAAGAATGATTGAGTAACCGCGGATTGATGAGGATAAGCAATGGAAGAAATTAATATAACCGCCGCGATAGAAGCAATTTTGTTTTCTAACGGCGACTCTGTAGAAAAATCAAGAATTGCCCAGGCACTTGAAATCTCCGAAAAGCTCGTGGATGAAAGTGTGGACAAGCTGATTGATGATTACAAAGCTCAGAATAGGGGCATAACTATTATAAAGCTCGACTCGGCATATCAAATGACAGCGGTCAAGCAATACGCTGAGCAAATCCGCACTGTAATGGATTTGCGCAGGAACACTCCGCTCTCGCAGGCGGCACTTGAGGTATTGGCTGTTGTGGCGTATAACCAGCCCGTTACAAAGGCTTTTGTCGAGCAGGTCAGGGGCGTTGACTGCTCAGGTGTAATCGGAAGCCTTACCACCAAGGGCTTGATTGAGGAGAAGGGAAGGCTTGAGCTTCCCGGAAGACCTCTGCTTTACGGCACGACCGAGCACTTTTTGCGCTGCTTTAATATTTCGACTCTGGATGAACTGCCGCCCTTGCCCGAGGAAGATAAAAAGGAAGAGGACGGCGACGGACAGGAGGATTCTCAGACCGAAGCTCCGAACGGTGAGCAGATGTCCGTATTCGAGGAATAAGGGCTTGTTCCAAAATCAGTTGTAGGAGGGATTGTTCGTGGTTGGCTGGTACATCTTAATCGGAATAATCCTGTTTATTGTGCTGATTTTGATTATCCCGGTCGGTGTGGACGTATCGTTTGACAAGGAGCTTAAGGTAAATCTAAGGATAGCTTTTTTGTCAATTCCGGTCTTACCGCCGAAGCCCAAAAAAGAAGAAAAACCAAAAAAAGAGAAGAAAAAGAAAAAAGAAGAAAAGCCAAAGGAAGAAGAGCCGAAAGAAAAAAAGCCCAATATTATTAAAGAAAAGGGCATTTCCTGGCTTATGGATGTAATCCGCCAGGCTGCGGCGATTGCGGGCGGAATGTTAAAGAGCTTTTTTAAGCACCTTGTATTAAAAAAGTTTTACATCAGCATTACCTACGCAGGTGAAAATGCTGAGGACACCGCCGTAAAATACGGTTACTTTTGTTCGTCGGTATATCCCGCGGTCAGCGTTTTGGTAAGCGTAGCCAAGTGCAGAAACTACGCGGTTGATATTTCGCCTAATTTTATAAACGGCGAAAAATCGGTATTTGATATTGATATTTCGCTCAGAATCAGAATTTTTTGGATTGTTGCTCTGGTGTTCAAACACGGCTTTAAGGTGATAAAGCTGCTGATTAGCTTGCGCAGGGGCAAAAAAGAAGAAGCAGAAAAAATTATGTCCGAGATTGATCCGGACTTTAAAAAAGGAGAATATAGTATGGACCATCCTATCGGTAACTTAATGAACGTAACAATGGACAAAATCAAAGAGATGGTTGACGTTAACACTATCGTCGGCGAACCTATCACGTCTTCAGACGGAACGCTTATTATTCCCGTGTCAAAGGTGAGCTATGGTTTTGCTTCCGGCGGTTCGGACCTTCCTACAAAGAAAGAGAATAAGGACTGCTTTGGCGGCGGTAGCGGTGCAGGCGTTACAATTCAGCCTGTTGCCTTCCTCACTGTTTATCAGGGCGATGTACGCCTTATTAACGTTGACGGCAACAACACCGGACTCGACCAGATTATCGGTATGGTTCCCGATGTTGTCGGCAAGGTAAAGGGAGTAATTGAAAACCGCAAGAATAAAAAAGCTCAGAAATCCGGCAACGACTTCGCCGAGATTACCGTAGACGACGTAGACGTCTGATTAAGGCATCATCACACAGCCGAATTGTAAGAATTTGCCTTAAGAATACAGTAAACACACCCGGCATATAATTTATGGGGTGTGTTTATGAAAAAAATAATATGCGTTTTAATCTGTGCCGCAATAACAGCGTGCGCGGCAATTCCTGTGTATGCACGCGAGGCTTCCGATTCTGAAACTCCCGGAACCTCAGCGGCGGCTTTTGTGCTGTACTGTCCGCTGAACGGCAGAATAATTCTTTCAAAGAATGAAAATTCACGCAAAAAGCCTGCCAGCACAACTAAGCTGCTGACTTCTCTTATCGCGCTTGAACAGGCGGCAAGGGGCAACAGCACTGTTACCTTTACAGAGAAGATGACTGCCGAGGGCAGCTCAATGTATCTCGAGTACGGCGATACCGTAAAGCTCAGCGACCTCGCGGCCGGTATGATGATGTGCTCGGGTAACGATGCCGCAAACGCCGCGGCAATTTCAATCTCGGGAAGCTATGAGAAGTTTTCAAAGCTGATGAACTCGCGCGCTCAAAGCATAGGGATGAAAAACACCCACTTTGTCACCCCGAGTGGACTTGACGACGATAACCACTACACTACCGCGTATGATATGGCACTGCTGATGTCGGAGGTTCTCGGGAATAAACAGCTTTCGGAGCTGATTTCGCAAAAAAGCTCGACGGTTGATTTTGTCAAGCCTGAAAAGCATATGACCTATACCAACCACAACAGGCTGTTGTCGATGTACGAATACTGTGTAGGCGGCAAAACCGGCTATACCGACGCCGCCGGCAGGTGTCTTGTCACGGCTTCAAGGCGCGATAATCTCACGCTTATCTGTGTTACGCTCGACGATAAAAACGACTGGAAAGACCATGTAGCTCTGTACGAGTACGGTTTTTCCAAGCTGGGCTGTTATAAGGATTCAGCGTTTTCCGCGGAAATTCCCGTTGCGGGCGGAGAGACAGGTAACGTAACCGTATGCGCGGATAACGCCTGCGAGCTTGTCGTAAACAAGGGCGATGAGAGTAAAATAAAACGCAAAGTCAAGCTCGACAGCTTTTTGTTCGCTCCCGTAAATCAGGGCGATACCGTGGGCGAAATCGAATACAGTCTAAACGGAAAAACGCTGAAAAAAGCAGAACTAAAGGTTCGAAACAGCGCGGAATACAAGAGCGTCAAAAAGGGACTGCTCGAAATAATAAAGGAACTGTTTTTTAATGGATAAAAAAGAACCGATAAGACTTCAAAAGTTCATTTCCCAGTGCGGAGTCGCTTCTCGCAGAAAAGCCGAGGAGCTGATTTTGCAGGGAAAGGTAAAAATAAACGGAAAAACCGCAATCCTCGGCGACAAAGTGACCGATAAAGACAAGGTTTTTGTCAACGGCAAAAGGATTGTTATTCCGCGTAAGAGCTTCAGGTACATAATGCTCAACAAGCCGCGCGGATTTATCACTACAATGAACGACGAACGCGGCAGAAAATGCGTTGCCGAGCTTGTCAGCGGAGTAGGCGAGAGGGTATATCCCGTCGGCAGACTCGATAAGGATTCCGAGGGAATGCTGGTTTTCACCAACGACGGCGAGTTTGCAAACAAGCTGATGCACCCCCGCAACAGCGTGTATAAATTTTACCGCGTAACCGTCCGCCCCGATATCAACGAAGATCAGCTTGTAAAGCTCGAGACAGGCGTTGAGCTCGACGGAAAAAAGACCGCTCCGGCAATCGTCCACGTTATTCACAAGGAGCCCGGCAGGGTGGTGCTCGAGATGATACTTCACGAGGGCAAAAACCGTGAAATCCGCAGAATGTGCGACGCGGTCGGATTAGAGGTTGCAAGGCTCAAGCGCACCCAAATCGGCGGTGTGAAGATGGGTATGTTAAAGCAGGGTGACTGGCGCGACCTGACCGAGAAGGAGATCAAAAACCTTACGGCAAATCCCATTGTCAACGGCAGAATAATATAAAAGCAATTTATTAACAGCAATTCGCAAGGCGTGGTTTTTTACCGCGCTTTTTTCTTTTGTTCAGAGCATAAAATTCAAAATTAAACCTTGTACTTTGACATATTTTGAGTTATAATATACATTAGATTAAAATGTATTATGAGAAGTTTGGCTTCTAAGCACATAGAAATCGGAGGAATCAAAATGAGTATTGAAAAAATCAATGCCGCAAGGGAGCAAATTGCTTCTACTTCCGCCTATAAGACTCTTACAGAGTTTTTTGACGAGGGGAGCTTTTGCGAGCTTGACGCTTTTGTAAAATCAGGCGACGGTCTGGCGGAGGTAACCGCCGGCAGCGGTACGGTTGAGGGTATGCCTGTTTACGCGTTTGCTCAGAACAGCGATATTTCAGGCGGAGCTTTAAGCACAGCACAGGCTAAAAAGCTAAAAAAGCTGTATTCGCTCGCGCTCAAAACCGGCGCGCCGGTGTTTGGCTTTTACAGCAGTATCGGCGGCAGACTTAAGGAGGGCACAGACCTTCTCGGTGGCTGCGGCGAGGTGCTTAAACTCGCTTCAAAGGCTTCGGGTGTGGTTCCGCAGGTGTCCGTAGTGCTCGGCGATTGTCTCGGCACAAACGCGCTCAGCGCGGTCAGCGCGGATTTTGTAATTATGAGCGAAAAGGCTCAGCTAAGCCTTGATGTTACCGGCAAGAACGCCGACTTGGATTTTAACTTTTCACACGGCAACGTTGCAATAAAGGCAGAGGACAGCGCGGACGCTGTCGCTCAGGCGCGTAACCTTGTGCCTTACCTGCCTTCAAATAACCTTGTTCCTGCCGCTGAGGCAGAGGCAAACGAGCCCGACGGACTTTCGGGCAAGTGCATTGTCAGCAAGCTGGTTGACGGCGGTTCAAAGCTAAGACTTTTCGAGGGCTTCGGCGACAACACGCGCGTAAGGCTTGCAAGACTTAACGGTCAGGTTGTGGGCGTTGTTCGCACAACAGGCGGCAAGCTGGACTGCAAGTCGGCTCAGAAGGCGGCAAAGTTTGTTCGCTTCTGCGACGCATTCTCAATTCCCGTAATCACCTTTGCGGACTGCGAGGGCTTCGAGTGTCTTAAGGGCGCGGCAAAGCTTACAGCGGCTTACGCTGAGGCTACTACGATTAAAATTTCGGTGATCGTAGGCAAGGCTATCGGTTCGGCTTACATAGCCCTTGCCGGCACAGGCGCGAATGCTGACGTTGTTTACGCGCTGCCGGACGCGGTTGTTTCTCCGGTGAATACCGAGGCTGCGGCTTTCATTATGTCACCCGATACAATGAATGTTCCCGCAACTGAACAAAAGGCGGTTGCCGATAAGTTTGCGGAGGAGAACCTCTCTGCTTTCAACGCCGCTCAGAACGGCTATATTGACGGTATCTTTGCCGAGGAAGAGCTCAGAGACGCGCTTGTTTCCGCGCTCGATATGCTCGCCGGCAAGAGAGTACCGACCGTCGCTAAAAAACACAGTACAATATGAGATTAAATAAAGGGGTAATTAGCTATGAAGAATTTAAGAATTACAGTAAACGGCACAGCCTATGACGTACAGGTTGAGGAGCTCGGCGAATCCGCTGCTCCGGCGGCCGCAGCTGCTCCCGCGGCAAAGCCCGCGCCTGCCGCAAAGCCTGCCGCTCCCGCAGGAGCAAAGGGCAGTGTAGAGATTAAAGCTCCTATGCCCGGTACTGTAGTAAACGTTGTAGTAAGTGCCGGTCAGGCTGTTAAGTCCGGCGATGACCTTGTGTTTATCGAGGCTATGAAGATGGAAACTCCCGTTAAAGCTCCGCAGGACGGCACCGTAGCGACAGTTGAGGTTGCCAAGGGCGAAGCTGTTGATTCGGGCAGGGTGCTCGTAACACTTAATTAAGGGGATACTGCAAATGGCAAAAAAGATTAAAATTACAGAGACAGCTCTGCGCGACGCGCACCAGTCGCTTATCGCAACAAGAATGACGACAGAGGATATGCTTCCGATCCTTGATAAGCTCGATAAAATCGGATATTATTCACTGGAGTGCTGGGGCGGAGCAACATATGACGCCTGCCTGCGCTTCCTCAACGAGGACCCGTGGCAGAGGCTCAGAACCATCAAGGAGCATTGTCCCAACACAAAGCTGCAGATGCTTTTCAGGGGACAGAATATGCTCGGCTACCGTCACTACGCCGATGACTGCGTTGAGTATTTGGTGCAGCGTTCAATCGCCAACGGCATTGACATTATCAGAATTTTCGACGCGCTTAACGATATTAAAAACCTGAAAACCGCTATAAACGCCGCCAACAAAGAGGGCGGTCACGCTCAAGTCGCAATCAGCTACACCACCGGTCCTGTTTTTACCGACGAGTACTATGTGGAGTACGCTAAGAGGATTGCGGACGCTGGCGCGGATTCAATTTGCATTAAGGATATGGCCGCACTGCTCACCCCGAGCAGAACCGAAAGCCTTGTAAAGGCGATTAAAACCGCTCTGCCCGAGATGCCTTTGCAGATTCACACTCACTACACCTCTGGACTTGCCTCTATGTGCCTGTTAAAGGCTGTCGAGGCAGGTGCTGACGCAATCGACACCGCAATCAGTCCGCTTGCTCTGGGTACATCGCACGCACCTACCGAGTCAATGGTAGCGGCTCTTGAGGGCACTGAGTACGACACAGGTCTTAGCATCCGCGAGCTTGCGGAAATCCGCGCATACTTTATGACTCTGCGCGAGAAATACATCAAGAGCGGCTTGCTCGATCCCAAAATGCTCGCGACCGACGCAAAGGCGCTTATCTACCAGGTTCCCGGCGGAATGCTCTCAAACCTGCTTTCTCAGCTTAAGCAGGCAGGCAAGGAGGATAAGCTGAACGAGGTGCTCGAGGAAGTACCGCGCGTGCGTGAGGATTCAGGTTATCCGCCGCTCGTAACTCCAACCTCGCAGATTGTCGGCACTCAGGCTGTGTTCAACGTAATCACAGGCGAGCGTTACAGTATGTGTACCCAAGAATTTAAGGGAATGGTAGCAGGCGAATACGGTACAACTCCCATGCCGATTGACCCTGAATTTCAGAAGAAAATCTGCGGCGATATGGAGATTATCCACGGCAGACCTGCCGACAGGCTCGAGCCTGAGCTTGACAAGCTCAGAGGCGAGATTTCAGAGTGGATTGAGCAGGAGGAGGACGTATTGTCCTACGCCCAGTTCCCCAAGGTCGCGCTTGACTTTTTTGAAAAAAGGCGCAACGCAAGGGTAGGAATCAACGGAGAAAAACTTGATAAAGAGAAAATGATTCACCCGATGTAATTGTTCGGTAAAAACGGGCTGACTCTAACTCGAACGAGCGAGGAGTCAGCCTTTACTTTTTGAGGAGAGGTTATTTATGGAAAGAGAAGGGTTTAAATCCCGTCTCGGATTTATACTGGTAAGTGCAGGATGTGCTATCGGTATAGGAAATGTATGGAAGTTTCCGTACATCGCCGGGCAAAACGGCGGCGGACTGTTTGTGCTTGTTTACATACTGTTTTTGACGGTTTTGGGTATTCCGATTCTCACAATGGAGCTGTCGCTCGGCAGAGCAAGCCGCAAAAGCATAGTACAGGCGTATAAAAAGCTCGAGCCAAAGGGAAGCAAATGGCATATTCACGGCTGGTTCGCCCTTGCCGGCAACTACCTTTTGATGATGTTTTACACCTCGGTATCCGGTTGGATGGTTGACTACGGCTGGAAGTTCGCGACAGGCAGCTTTGAGGGTGTCAGCACCGAGGGTGCGGATATCATATTTGAGAATATGCTGGCAAATCCGCTTGAGCTGACAATTTTTATGGCTATCACCGTTATTCTCGGCTTTGCGGTGTGCGCCGGCGGAGTAAAAAACGGCTTGGAACGTGTGTCAAAGTGGATGATGATCGCTCTGCTTGTGCTCATCGTAGTGCTTGCGGTTAACAGCGTATTTCTCGATAATTCGGCGGAGGGCTTAAGGTTTTATCTTATGCCCGACTTCGGCTCGGTTGAGAAGGTCGGTCTGTTCAATATGATCAGTGCCGCTATGAGTCAGGCGTTCTTTACACTGAGCTTAGGTATTGGAAGTATGCAGATTTTCGGCAGCTATATGTCAAAGGACAACGCGCTTGCGGGCGAGGCAATACGCATTACCGTGCTCGACACCTTTGTAGCAATAATGAGCGGTCTGATAATTTTCCCTGCGTGCTTCAGCTTCGGAGTTGAGCCTACACAAGGACCGTCGCTTATTTTTGTAACTCTCCCTAAAATCTTTATCAATATGCCGTTTGGCAGGCTGTGGGGAACACTGTTCTTCCTGTTTATGAGCTTTGCGAGCTTTTCAACGCTGACCGCGGTGTTTGAAAACATTATTTCGAGCTGTATGGATAACTTCGGCTGGAGCAGAAAAAAGTCCACGCTTCTAAACTGCGTATTTATGCTCGTTATGAGTATGCCCTGTCTGCTCGGCTTTAACGTTCTGTCCGGCGTTCAGCTGTTCGGAATGGATATCCTCGGAATGGAGGACTTCATAGTCAGCAAAATCCTTTTGCCTGTCGGCTCACTCGTTATTCTGCTGTTCTGCTCGTTCCGTTTCGGCTGGGGCTTTGACAATTACTTAAAAGAGGCAAACACGGGTAGCGGAATGAAACTCCCCAAGGCGCTCGGAAAGTATTTTAAATACGTTCTTCCGCTGTTCCTGCTTTTTGTCCTTGTATCAGGCTTTATTCAACAGTAAAAAATTACCGGCTCATTAATTTGAGCCGGTTGTTTTATGTTTAGAGTATTCTGTTTAACAGTTTTTATACAAATATTCAATAGCGTAGTCAGCCGCCTCGTCAAGCTCCTTGCCGCCGAAGCCGTGGCCTGCGCCGTTTATTATTTTATACTCGCAATTTGGTATCAGCTTTGCCGCTTGCTCGGTTACAGAGGGGAGTACAATGCTGTCCTCGGAACCCTGAATTATAAGCGCGGGTTTGGTGAACTCAGACAGGTGTTCGCGCACATCATAGTCCCATAGATCCTTGGCAAACGCCTCGCCGATTACCATATCGTTTACAATCTCCATCGTTCCCGAAATGCTCTCGTAGGACGGATAGGCGCGGTGTACAAAGTCATACATTCCAAACGCCGGATAAAGCAAAATCATTCCGGCGATTTTGTCCTTAAGACGAACGCCCGTAATCGCGCTGACAAGTCCGCCCTGGCTTCCGCCCTGGAAGAAAATTCTGCCGGTATCGACAAAATCCCAGGTCTGCGCCGTGTTGAACACCGCTTCAAGGTCGGCTGATTCTGTCATAACCGACATATCCGTGCTCTTGCCGTCACTCTTGTTGGTGTCGCTGCTTTTTGTTCCTCCGCAAAAGTCAAAGGTGTAGGTCGCGACGCCGATTTTCGCGTAATGCTCGGCGTAGCCGATGCCGGATTCATGATTTGTTCCCAGTCCGTGGCAGGTGATGACGAGCGGACACTTTTTGTCAGTGTCGGGAATATAGGCGATACCGTAGATTTTGTTGCCGTTGTTTTCGCACCAAAGCTCCTGTGTTTTATAGCTGTAGGTTTTGCCCTTTTCAAGGGTGAGGGCTTCCTTTTCTTTAACTGTTGAAGAAGCGTCCGATGTGCTGCTTGGCTGTTGGTTTTGAGCTGAGCATCCGCACAGAAACGACATACAAATAAACAGCGCGGATAAAATAACAGCGGTTAATTTTTTCATTTTTCACCTCAAAAAATCATGCCGGCTCGAGCCCCAATCGGAGCGAGCCGGCTTAATATAGTTTTAATTATTTGTCGTTTGAATTTTCAGGAACTCCTCCTGCATATAAGCGTAAACCTCGGGGTCAACGTCGCTGAAGGTATAGCACTTTTTAATGTACTCGTCGCTCGGGAAGGTGAGCTCGCTGTTTTTAATATCCTCGTCAAGATATTCGAGCGCGCCGTCGTTGGGAGTACCGTAGAGCAGATACTTGCAGTTTTCCGCGGCAATCTCAGGCTTGTTCATAAAGTTGATGAACGCCTCGGCGTTTTCCTTGTTCTTGCAGGTTTTCGGAATGCAGAACGAGTCGTAGAAGAGATTAGAACCGCTCTCGGGGAAGGCGTAGTCGAGGTTTTTGTTATTTTCCATAATTACGGAGATGTCGCCTGCGTAGTAGGGCGCGATAGCAGCCTGGCTGCCCTCCATCTCGGTAAATACCTGATCCATAACGTACTTTTTAACAAGCGGCTTTTGCTCTCTGAGCTTTGCGGCAGCCTTGTCAACGTCTGCCTTTGTAAAGTTTGAGGGGTTGATTCCGCACAGCTGCATCGCAATACCCATGGCGTCGCGGCTGTTGTTAATCATAAGAATCTGTCCCTTGAGCTTCGGGTCCCAAAGAGCTTCCCAAGAAGTGGGCTTCTTATCAACCTTGGTCTTGTCGTAAATCATCGCGGTAACGCCCCAGTCGTAGCAAACAGTGTATTTACCCTCGGGGTCAAAGGGGAGCTTTTTGTAGCGGTCGTTGATATACTTGTAGTTAGGAATGTTGTCGAAGTTAATCTCCATCAGCATATCCTCGCTTAAGAGCTTTGTTACCATATACTCCGAAGGAACAATAACGTCATACTCCGCATTGCTGTTTTTGAGCATATTGTAAAGCTCCTCGTTGGTATCGTAGGTAGTGTAGTTTACCTTGATGCCTGTTTCTTTTTCAAACTCAGCCACAACATCTTTAAGTCCGTCCATACCGTTGGCAACATAGTCGCCCCAGTTGTAAACGTTTACTTCTCCCTTGTTCTCGGAAGAACCCGAACCTGAACCTGAACCGCAGCCGGCAAACAGCGCGGCAGAGGTGCAGATAAGTACGGCACAAAGAACAAAGCTGATAATTTTTTTCATTTCCCAATCCTCCAATTAATATAATTTATAATAAAGATATTTGCAGATTATTTCATTTCGCCCTTGACCTTTTCCTCGTGGCGGTCGCGCAGGTTAATGATAACCATAATAATGATAATCGCCAAGAAAAGCAGGGCGGACAGCGCGTTTACCTTAGGCGGAATTTCGCGCTTGAGCATTGCGTAAATCTCGGTGGACAAATTCTGGAACTTCGTACCCTGAGTAAAGTGGGTGATGATAAAATCGTCCAGCGAGTAAGTAAAGCTGATTAAAAATCCCGAGGCAATTCCGGGCATCAACTCATGAATTACAACCTTAAAGAAGGCTTGCCGTTGATTGCAGCCGAGGTCAAGTGCCGCGTCGTAGATGTTCGGATCCATCCGTTTAATTCTCGGCATTACGTTGAGCACCACAAACGGCACGCAAAAGCTGATGTGTGACAGCAGAACAGTGACAAAGCCCATCTGAAAATTAAATATAACTCCCAAAAACGTAAAGAGCAGCATAAGCGACATACCCATTACAATGTCGGGGCTGATGATAGAGATGTTCGAAATGTTCTGAATAACCGCGCGTTTTTTGCCCTTGAAGTTACTTATTCCAATCGCCGCGGCTGTTCCCAAAATTGTCGCGAACAGCGACGCGAGCACAGCAATCAATAGCGTGTTAACCAGCGCGCCCATCAGACGGTTGTCGTTGAACAGTGCCTCGTACCATTTGAGCGAAAATCCCTTCCATACAATCGTTCTGCCGTTGTTAAAGGAAAAGAAAATCATAACGCCAATCGGCGCGTAAAGGAAAAACATTATAAGCGCGAGATATATTTTTGAGAGGAAGCCGTTTTTTTTGCTGTTCATTAAGCAATCGCCTCCTCATCGCCAAACAGGTTCATTATGACTAAGAACACGAATATAAATACCATCAGCACAAGTGACAGTGCCGACGCCATATTTTGGTCGGTCATAAAGTAGCTTTCAATGACGTCGCCTATCATTTTGTCATCGTTGCCGCCGAGGTACTGTGCAACCAGAAACGTACTCGCGCTCGGCACAAATACCATCGTAATTCCCGAGATAATTCCGGGAATACTCAGCGGAAATACAATCCTGCGGAAAACGTCAAAGCCGTTTGAGCCCAAATCCTGAGCGGCTTCGATAAGTCCGCCGTCAATTTTGCTCATAACCGTGTAAATCGGGAGCACCATAAACGGCAGGTACTCGTAAACCATTCCGACAATTACCGCGCCGGTGTTGTTGATGTAGTGTCCGTGAATGCCGAAGAACGACATCACCTGATCAACCGGGCCGTTGTCCTGAAGCAGAATAATCCAGGCGTAAATTCTGAGCAAAAAGTTCATCCACATCGGAATCATCATCAGCATAATAACGGTTCGCTGTGTGGAACGCTTCATCTTTGTAATCATATACGCCAAGGGATAGGCCAGCACAAGGCAAATCAGTGTGGAGATAAACGCAATCCAAAGCGATTTGGTAAATACACCGGTGTGCTCAAACGCCTTCTGAAACGGCTCAAGCGAAAAGCTGCCGTTTTTGTTTGTAAAGGCACTGATAAAAATCATCACCAGCGGAATCATCGTGAAGATAAGCATCCAGATGATGTAGGGGATAGAGAGCTTTTTTGATTTCATACTCAGCCCTCCGGATTCTGTATAACTTCAAACTTTGCCTTGTCAAAGTCAAAGTTAAGCGGAACATAGGTCGCAACCTGCTCGTCAACGTCGCTGAGCATAAGCCATTTGCGCTCGTCGGATTCCAAAATAATCTCGTTGTGCTCGCCCTTGTAAACGACAGATTCAATATAAACGTCGGGCAAATCGCCGTCGCCGTCACCCGCGAGCGAAAGCGCGTCGGGCGGCAAAGTGATTTTCAGCTTGGTACCCTGCGCGAAGAAGTGATTTTCGACCGTGACGGTCTCGCCCTCAAGCTCAAACTCAAACATATTTGAGCTTTCGTCGGCGTAGCTCACTTCGGTTTCTATTATATTATCGTAAAACGGCAGCAGCTTATTCATAATCTGAATATTAAACGGAACAACGCACATTCCCACCTCGCTGCCGGTTTCGGCACTTCCGGTGGACTGTACAATGATTTCGCACTTGCCGCAGCGTATGCTCATCTCGTAGTGAACGCCCTTAAATGTGGTGCTCTCTACAATTCCCGTGAGTTGTCCCTTTTCCGGAGGAGTAATAATAATATCCTCGGGGCGTATAACTACGTCAACAGGGGTGTTCTTGCCAAAGCCCTTGTCAACGCACTCAAGCTCCTTGCCTAAAATCTTAATACGGCAGTCGTCGATCATAGTGCCGTTTAGTATGTTAGCCTCGCCGATAAAGTCAGCGACAAAAGCGTTAACCGGCTCGTTGTAAATATCCTCGGGAGTGCCTACCTGCTCGATAACGCCGTTGTTCATTACAACAACCGTGTCGCTCATCGTCAGCGCTTCTTCCTGGTCGTGAGTTACATATATAAAGGTTTTCTCGGTCTGGCGCTGAATTTCCTTGAGCTCAATCTGCATGCTTTTTCTCAGCTTCAGGTCAAGTGCTCCCAAGGGCTCGTCCAGTAAAATTACATCGGGATCACACACAAGTGCTCTCGCAATGGCAACTCTCTGCTGCTGACCGCCTGACAGCTTTGTGACAGGGCGTTTTTCGTAGCCCTTAAGGTCAACCGTGGCGAGCATTTTTGTAACTTTTTTCTTGATTTCCGTCTTAGGCAGCTTTTTCAGCTTCAAGCCAAAGGCGACATTGTCAAATACATTCAGGTGCGGAAAAAGCGAGTATTTCTGAAAAACCGTATTGACATTCCTCTTGTTCGGGGGAGTGCCGTTGATTCTGCTGCCGTCGAATATAACGTCTCCGCTCTCGGGCTCTACAAAACCGCCGATAATCCTCAGAGTTGTGGTTTTTCCGCAGCCGCTCGGGCCTAAAATAGTTACAAACTCTTTTTCGTGAATATCAAGGTTGATGTGGTTGAGGATAACCTCGCCGTCAAACCTTACGAAAATATCCTTTAAGGATACAATTACTTTCTTTTGATTCTGTTCCATCTATGCACCCCTGTTCAAATGGTGTGTTCTGCAATCGTCTACAAAACCATTATAGATTATATTCTAATAAAACGCAAAAGTCAATCACTTTATAATAATTACATTTAAATTGTATACCGTTTTTCGGGCGTAAAATTGACAAAATTTTATCAATGTTTCGGGATATTAAAATTCTCAAATGCAATAATTTTTTAAAAACAAAGATTCAATTTAGTACAAATTGCAAAAATGCACAAAAATTCTGTTATTAATTTGTAATATAAAATATGTACATTTGCAAATCAATTTGTTATAATAATAATGAATAAAAATGAAAGGATGGTTTTTTGATGAAAATGTTCAGAAAACTTGTAAGCGTAGTTGCTGCGGCAACAGTACTTACATCTTCTCTCGCGTTCACATTTTCTGCAGGAGCTGCTAACATCGCTCCCGAAGAGGACGCTGCTATCGCCAGCTCTCCGAACCTGCAGACGAACCCCCAGAACGGTGTAATACTGCATGCCTTCAACTGGTCTTACAACTCAATCAAAGACAATCTGCCTGCAATTAAAGCAGCCGGCTACAGTACCGTTCAGACATCTCCGGTACAGCAGCCTAAGGACTACGGCGCATCTGCATCAGTCGGCAGCGAGTGGTGGAAGCCCTACCAGCCCGTTAGCCACCAGATTGCCCAGAAATCATGGTACGGCACAAAGGCGGACCTTACGGCTCTTTGCGCGGAGGCAGAAAAGTACGGTATCAAGATTATCTGCGATATCGTATCAAACCACGTTGGTAACAACGACTCGGATACCGTTAAGGATCCCTTCGCTGTAAGCCCGCAGGTTAAGACTTATCAGCCTAACATCTATGCGGCAAGCGCTAAGAACAGCCAGTTCTACCACAATGTTTCGGGCGATGTTTCCGACGGCGACGTAAAACAGTGCGTTCAGGGACATCTTACAGCTTGTCCTGACCTTAACACTGCAAACTCAACCGTTCAGAACAACATTATCAACCTTCTTAAGGAATGCATCGATTGCGGTGTTGACGGCTTCCGTTTTGACGGTGCTAAGCACATCGAGACTCCTTCCGACGGCTCTTACGCTTCTCAGTTCTGGCCGAACGTTACAAGCGCGGCTAAGACCTACTACAAGAATAAGACCGGCGGAGATCTCTATATGTACGGTGAGATCCTCAACAACTGCGGTCCTTCATCAAGACAGTATTCACACTATACCCAGTACATCAAGGTAACAGATAACCGCACAGGCGACGCTGTTACAGCTGCTGTTAAGAACAAGAATGCAGGTCAGGCGGCGAGCTCATCATACAAGTCCGGCGCAGGCGCAGGCAACATCGTTCTCTGGACAGAGTCTCACGATACATACGAGGGCGAAGCAGGTTCCGCGGGTATCTCAAATACCTCTAGCCTCACTGACGACGTTATCACAAAGTCATGGGCTCTCGTAGCTGCAAGAAAAGACTCAACAGCTC
>CAMNHG010000017.1 GCA_946539105.1 uncultured Clostridia bacterium
TATCTTTGTGCAGTTGCCAGACCGCACTTCTATTATATCAGAAGGAGTATTTTTTGTGTAACGCTAAAGCTTTTTTGAACCCCCGATACAATCGGGGGTTTTCGATTAACAAAAAGACCGCCATAAACGCATTGTTTATGGCGGTTAACTTGGTTGCGGGAGCCGTTTTAAACGGCTTAAACAGTGGCTTGCAGCGACTTGACTGCGATTTTGAATGCGATTTGCCCTGTTTATGCAACCTTTACGGTTTTTGTTTCGGATTTTCCCAATCCGATATTATTCAGTTTCATATACTCATCAACAGCTTTAAGATGAGCGGCTTCAAATTTTTCAAAAACATCACAATATACGTTCATCGTAACAGAGATGTCCTTGTGACCGAGTATTTTCTGCAAGACCTTCGGCGGTACGCCGCTTTCAATGCAGCGTGTGGCAAAGGTGTGACGGAGCGAGTGGAAGGTCAGCTTTCCTTGGAGCGATTTGTCTTGAATATCAAATTGCTTTAAGGTGTTCCAAAAATAATAGTTGACCTGTTGTGTAGTGACCGGCTTGTTGTTGCTTGACACAAACAACGTGCCGCCGGTTCTATCGCCGATACACTCTTTCAAAAAAGCTGCCAAATCGTTGTTAATCAAAACCTTGCGCATACCGGCTTCGGTTTTTGTTTCATTAACTATCACCGAGTTGTCGCCGCCGCGTGATGTGGTCTTGTTCACGATGATACAGTTGTTTTGAAAATCAATGTCCTCGATATTTAACGCACAAATTTCTCCGCCGCGCATTCCGGTAAACATAGAAACCAACATTATCTCGGAGTAATTGATGTCGTTGTTATTCAGCACATCAAGCAACCGTGCCTGCTCCTCTACCGTTAGCGCTCTGACCTTGTCCGTTTTCTTGCGGGATTTAGGGACACGCAAATCCTCAAGCGGACTTTTATCGATGATCCCTTTTTTGATCGCCTTTTTGAAAACAGCTCCAAGCAACTGATATAGCTTATTAAGCGTTGACTGCGCATAATCGAGGTTATCCTTGAAGTATGCGACAATGTCATCCTCTGTGATTTTGCGAAGCTGTTTATCGGACAAAGGAGTGAGCATTTTCAGCGTTTCCAGCTTGCGCTTGTAGGTGGATTGTCTGATCTCGTTCAGATCAATTTGCTCCTCGATCATTTTTTCAGCCAGTTCATAAAAGGTCGTTTTATCAACTTTCTTAAACGCACCGGCTTTAGCCTGAATTTGAAGCTCACGAATTTTGTCCTTTACAATTCGTTCGGTCTTACCGTAAACGCTCTTGCGTACTTTTTCGCCGTCGATTTCAAGATAAACCTGTCCGGCGTAACAGTTTCGGCTTTTTACAAAGTAAATAGAGCCGTCGCCGTAATCCATTTTTACTTTTCTTTTCGGCTTCTTGCCTTTAGTGTTCATAATATCCGTCCTTTCGGAACCTAAAGACGCCGAATCGTTTCCGATAGTAACATCATACATCAGAAACGATTCAGAATCAACAGTTTTTTACTTTAAATCGTTAAACTCTTCTCTTTTTGCTCCATTCAACGAAAGCCTGCTCGCTGACCTTGTAGTTTTTGCCTACCCGGATAAGCGGAAAATCCGCACGCATCATAATCTGACGCGCCGTAGGCATACTGCAACCCAGTGCCTGTGCTACTTGCTTTGTATTCATAAATTTGATTTCTTCCATTGCGTATACCCTCCCTTCAAGCACCGTACAATGCGGCAGTATCCAAAGTATCAATAGAGTTGTAGAGAGCCGTCAGCAGATAGGCTCTCATATTTTTGATTTCGGTTGTGTTCTTTTCAAGTGAACCGATAACGTATTCGATATGTTCGGCTGTCAGTTGCTTGAGCCGCCACCGAACCTTGTCTGTCGGAATGTTGATTTGATTTATCCTGACGGTTTCGGCGGCAGATGTCACCGTATCGGCAAGCAGACTGACGATTTCATCCAACACGCTGCCGTAGCCGCGTTCTGCCAAAACAGCATATTCAATTTGATTGCGAATATCCTCTATCGCATCCCCGTAGCGGATAGATGGATAGATATTATTCAAGTCATTTTGATAATAATCATTCTTGATAGTATGCGTTTTTCCCATTTCCGCAAATGTGATTTTCGCATTTCCGGAATCTATATTTCCGCATAGGTCGAGTGCGTTTTTCGCACAGGTTGCTGTACTTTCCACAATGGGATTCACATATATCAAATTCGCCTTGCCAAGCCCTTGCCGTTTGCGGGAGATAAGATTTTGATTTTCAAGCTGCATATACACGCTTTCCGCTTTGTTGTTACAGCAGTTGAGCAGCCGCATAACGGTGCTGATGGGACACACTACATAACACCTTCCGTTTTCGTCCCGAAATCTCTCTCCGTTTCTGACCGACAACTCATACAAGCTGAGCAAATACGAATACAGCACGATTGCCGAATCAGACAGCTTGCTCCGCAACGGCTCTGAGATCAATACTCTCGGTAGCTTTAGGAACGCTTTATCGTTCATCAAAATCCATCTCCCTTCATTTTTGATTTATCTTTCATATCCTCTGCTCTTGTTCTTCGCCCTTGCCTTTCGCTCATCATTAAGGACGTTCTCCAAGCCTTGCTCCATCACCTTAGAGCGCTCTGCGATATGCTCGCACAGCTTCAGCTCGTGACGGAGCTTTCTCAAATTGATTGTAATATGCGATATTTTATCTTTGGTTTCTTTTAATTCATCGGCGCTGATTTTACGGCGTGAGTGTTTTCGTAAATCAGCCCTTTTATCGGTAAATGTTTGTATTCTATCCTCCAGCTTTTGCTTATACGCAAACAACTCAACGTCGGTGGTAATCTTCTCCCTGCCCATCATCCTGACTTCCTCGCTTAACCGATCAAGGTAGGCAAGCTCCTCCTTGAATATCCAATGCAGCTTTGCAGGATCCGGGCGGCGATAGCTGTGTATCACGCCAAGCCTGAACGCATAATATAAATATATTCGATATATTCCGCTTGTCCTTTGTAATATCCTATCGCCGCAAGTAGGTAGCTTGTATTGCTTCGGTCGGTACTGCCTAAAATCAATGCGCGGCGGTCGATCGTAGCGGTTGTTCACCAATCTGCGGCGGATTCCTTCGGGCGTGTAATCAACATTGAGCTTTACAAGGCGTATCGGCTTTTTGCCGCCCTTCGGCGTGATTGTCCAATACTTCCGCCTGTCGTTCATAGTAAGCTCATAACCGAGTTTAGCGAGCGTATATCTTAAATCTGCCGTGTTGGTGCATTGTGACAATGCTTTTTCCATCGCTTCACGGGCGAGTAAGTATCTTGTCGGTTCGCCCTTCTTTTCACGATTGTAGTGATAGGACGAGCTTCTTCCTCTGACCGGCTTCGGGTTATAATACAAGCCGTATTTCTCACATAATCTGTCCGCCGTCTTTTTGAATTTGAACCACGCCTTTTCTTCTCCCCAAAGCCTTTTTCCATCAACAAAAGAAACGGAGTTGATCACAAAATGGCAATGCGGATGTTCGGTGTCGGTGTGAACGGTAACCAATACCTGAAACCGTTTGCCCCAAACTTCCTGTGCAAATTCGGTGCCGATTTTCAGCGACAGCTCCGGTGTGATGTCCTGCTCCTTAAAGCTGAGATAACCGTGATAGGCTTCAATACCGCCTGTCTTGGCATAGGAACGCTTGACTGCGGTAAACTCCTCATAGGCTGTTTCCGGTTCGCAGTTGATACCATTGACGTAGAGTTTGTTGTTTGTCTTTTTCGGATTGGCTGCGTATTGAAGCACCCTGCTCAAACCGCCTTCGTTTATCGACCATAATTTACTAACTGCCATATTTACCCTCCGTCCGGCGAAATGAAGCGGCGAACGATATCTGTACGGAACGCTCTCCATTCCTTGACCTCTTTATGCAGCATAGGCGCGTCGATAAAACCGAGCGCATTTGCTTTTGCTGCGAGCTGGTGAACATTGTTACCGATAGCGGAAAGTTGGCGGAGCGCTTCAAAAAATTCCTTGCCGGGCTTTTCCTTCGGCTCATATCCCTGTATGAGCGATCGGATAAGTCCCGATTGAGAAACGCCTGCCTTTTTCGCTTTTCTTTTCAGCTCGCGTTCTTCCATCTCATTCAGCCAAACCCTTTTCGCTATTTTGCGTTTGCGGTTTGGCTTTTTTGTATCTGTCATATTTATACCTTCCTTCTCAAAATAGGGTTTCAGGGGAACAAATCCCCTGACGAGCCTACCGTCCGTCCTTTGTGGGGGTACAGACGGTCTGCTCGATAAGATAGTGCATTAGGGTATTGCAACCGCCAAAGCACCTTGAATCATCATAAAATGACGTGCTGTCAAAAATGCTGTCACATTTTGATTGAAAACAGCGGTGACAGCATATTCCATACGATTTGCTGTCAGCAAAACAGCTCTAAATCGTTGAGTACACTTGCGGCGTTAGCGGCTTCTTCGTCCTCGGTCATTTCCGAAACGGAAAAGGTAGTTTCGGCTTTATACTCTGAACCGGAAGCTATAAAAGCATAGGCTTCTAATTCTTTACGAATCATCTTGCGCAGTCTTTCAATAAAAGCGTTCTCCCGGCGTTCCTGCTCGGAACGCTTCATATATTCGGCGATTAGGTCTATCACAAATTTGTTTTTGGATTTATCCGTGTGGTCGCTCAGATTTTTCATAAAAACACCGACCTCGGCTTCGTATTCATCTGTTTCCCTGAATCGAATTGTCAGCGTGTACGGCTTCATAATCCAATCCCTGCCGAAAGCTGAACATTGGCAAGGTATTCATAGCCTTTTGCAGCAGCGCAAATATCTTCTTCAAATGTGATCCTCTTTGAATTGACCTTGCCGAAATTCTTGATCAGACAACCGCCGCCACCGGTTACCCAAAGCCGCATTGTGTTTTCATCATAGCCGTGTTCTCTGAGTCTGCGGAATATTCCGTTGACATATTCCGCAGCAACGGCTTTTACAATAGCGAGGTCAGATTTTGGTATATCAGTCTTGCCTGTTCGCAGCACTTCTTCGAAGATATGGTCGTTCAGCTCACGCTGGGTTTGCTGCATAAATGCTTCACGGACGGCGAGTGTGCATTGATAAGTCCCGAATTTTTCGGTAAACATCTTGCCGGATTGAGGCTTACCGTTGACCATATACAATACGTTCATTGTACCGTTGCCGATGTCTGCGATGACGTTTACTCCCGTCAGCTTGGAAGCGTAGGGAGCAATAGCGGCATAACCCTGCGGATAAATGCTCACGCCTTCAATGTGAAGGTTGTATTCCTGTCTATGGAATGTAAAGCTGACTTCCTTGTTTCGCATAAGATACGCAGAAAAATCAGCTTTTTGACCGCTTGTCCAAGTCAAAGGCAAGCCTGCGGCAATATAGATGTTAGCTTCGGTGATACTTTCCGTGCTCAGTTCTTTTGCGATAGCGGCAAGCGTAAGCACATAAAAATCCTCATCCAAGGATTTGTCGGAAATATACTCCTTGTGTTCTTCTCCGATCAGGTAATATCTGCCGTTATAGACAAGCAGCTCCTTGGTGAATAAAGGCTCGCTGTCATAGGCGATCAAGCCTGTTGGAAAACAGCAGCTTGCCGTTTTCATATTTCCGTAGCCGTGATCTATGCCGATAATGATGGTGTTGTTAAATTTCTTCATTTTGGTTCCTCCTGTTTTTTAGTTTTGTGTTTTGCCTTTTTATCCCATAAGACTCTGACAGGCAACCCTTTTCGGCGCTGTGTCGTTTTTTCTCGCCCTTGGTACGCTCATATCATCGCCTACTTCACCGGGAGAGCTATCTCTGAGAAGGTCATTCAGTTGTTGTTAGATAATTACGAAACAGATGTTTGAATTATCTAAACACATTATAGCGACAGCTTGACAAAAGTTCAATGGTTTTGTATGATATATATTAGAGTGATGTTTATTATCTAATTTTTGAGAGATTTATATTTTCTAAAAAAAGCAGGTGACGATATGGCTGAAAACAAACCGAGTAAGGAGCTTTCCGAATACGATAAATACCGCATAGTGCGCTCCAATTCAAAGAATGTACGTCTTGACTTTTACCATAACAGGGTAAAATTTTATCCCGAAAAGAAGGCCATCAACATTGTCGTTGACTCTTGGGAGCGTGACGAATATATAGATGAGCTTATTGAAGCTGACGAAAGAGAACACGAAAAAAAACTCGGCAGTTCATACAATACGTATGAATCTGCCGAGGAAGAAACAGAATATGAAAAAGATAATTTAGAAGAATGCCAGGAATATTTTGTAAAATTTAAGAGCAAATACAACTTTCGAGCATCAGGTTTAGCAGGACCTTTCGCTGATGATACAGGTAAACTAAAAAACGCTATGATCAATATTATGAGCGGCTCAAATGTAACGCTCAATTACGGCGAGGGGATCCTTGATTTTATTTATGCTGATTTTCTGACTCCGGTTAAAAAGCTATATACGGTATTCAGCCTATTGGAGCGTATCGGAAAGGAAGAGGGATATCATAGCAAGCCGGAAGATGAAACAGAAAAGAACCCTGATCAACTGACCGACGAAGAGTGGACGCTGAGGACATATAATGATTTCGATACTACTTTTCCTTTAATCAATAACATTGCTTACGCTTCGCTCTATTCGTCGATTTTTCCACCGCTCATTAAAAGCAGTAACGAAACAAGCAAAAGCATAGCCCGCTACGGAAATTATCTGCTTGCGCTGCAAAAAGAGTTTTTAGAGCTGATCGAGTTTTGCTATGACGAAGATTTTTATCCCGAAATCATCGGCAGCTTATACCCAAGCGAGCGGCTTCATCTCTACAGACACGCTCACGATATGCCCACATCCTTTGAAAGAAAAGAAGAATTCAGGACTTCTCATAACATTATGGACGGCGACAAAATGCCTTACGGTACGACCGGCGATAAAATCATTAACGCCTTAAAGAATTTGAATTCCTCACCTACCGACGAGCAAAAGGAATTTGCCGAAAAATTTGGCATCAGCACAAACACACTTCTGTTTACTTTACAGCACCATATGTTTATCAGCGCAAGATATGTATGCAGTTCCATTAAAGATATGCTGGAGTTGGAGCTGACAAAAATGCTGGAGCAAAACGTCCGCTTCCGAAAGTGCAAGCGCTGCGGCAAATACTTTATTATGAAGGGCAATTACGACACGAACTATTGCGACCGCATTGCCGAAGGGGAAACACGCACCTGCCAGCAGCTTGCTGCTTTGGAGAACTACAAGGCGAAAATCGCCGACAACAAGGCGGTTCCGATCTACAACAAATACTACAAGCGCTACGCCGCCCGTGTGCGGGTTCATCAGCTGAAAGAGGACGAATTCAACAAGTGGCGCTATCAGGCGATCACCAAGCGTGATGAATGCAACGACGGCAAAATCACACCTGAGGAGTATATAGATTGGATGGAAGCGTACTTCCCGAACCGCAAGAGGAAAAATTTATAAAGAAATACATTTGCAATCATTTGCAATTTGATGTCGTTTTTTGAAAGAATTTCAGAATTATTCGTGTGTTTTAGTGTAACGTTTTGAGCATTGCATATTGATTTTTGCACGAATATCTGCTATACTATATTCAGAACCTTTTTTGGGGGTGTGAATATGTATAGAAAGATAACGAGTTTCTTGCAGGCGTGGAAGGAAAACGAGCACCGCAAGCCTCTTATTTTACAAGGCGCAAGGCAAGTGGGCAAGACATATTCCATTCTGGAATTCGGGCGAACCCATTATGAAAATGTCGCATACTTTAACTTTGAAACAAATCCCAAGTTGAATGAAACCTTTGAAGAGAACATCAGTCCCGATTATCTGATTCCGATTTTGTCTCATATTGCCGGTCAAACGATCGTAAGAGAAAAAACGCTGATTGTATTCGACGAGGTGCAGCTCTGCGAGAGAGCGCTGACTTCTCTCAAATATTTTTGCGAGGACGCGCCGGATTATCATATCATTGTCGCAGGCAGCTTGCTCGGCGTTGCAGTCAACAGAGCTAAATTCTCTTTCCCTGTCGGAAAGGTCGATATGAAAACGCTTTATCCGATGGATATGGAAGAATTTATGCTGGCTCTCGGCGAGGACGATTTGGTGGAGCGGATCAAAAAATGCTTCAACACCGATACGCCGCTCCCGTCAGCCTTACACGACGCCGCAATGCAGCTCTACCGTCAGTATCTTGTTGTCGGAGGTATGCCGGAGTGCGTAATGCAATTCGCTCAAACAAAGGACTATATCCTTGTCCGCCATACGCAGGACACGATACTCACAAGTTATCTCAATGATATGAGCAAGTATAACAACCTGAACGAGATTAAGAAAACACGGCTTGCTTATGATAATATCACCGTTCAGCTCTCGAAAAAGAATACCCGTTTTCAGTATAAACTGATCAAGAAAGGCGGACGCGCATCCGAATTTGAAAATGCGATCGAATGGCTTTGCCTGTCCGGTATCGTATCGCAGGTTTATAAGGTTGAGCAAATCAAAAAGCCGCTTGAGAACTACCGGGACATCGACGCATTCAAGATTTATGTATCGGATTTGGGACTGCTTTGCGCTAAAAAGGATTTAGCTCCCAACGATATTCTGTATATGGTTGAGGAACTAAACGATTTCAAGGGTGGTATGGCGGAAAACTATGTCAATGTGCAGCTCACCTGCAACGGATATCACACCTACTATTGGGAGTCTGATCGTGCGGCTGAAATTGATTTTGTAATTCAGCGCGACGGACAAATCATCCCAATCGAGGTTAAATCCGCCGACAACACCAAAGCCAAGAGCTTAAAGGTCTATATGGACGCTTATAAGCCTGCCTATGCCATCAAGCTCTCCGCTAAAAACTTCGGCTTTGAGGACAACAAAAAGACGGTTCCTCTCTACGCTGCATTTTGTATTTAAAAGTTAATAAAACAGATTTAGGGCGTGTGAGCTGAAACTCACACGCCCTATAATTATTTATGAGCTTATTATATTTGTAGTGTCACTAATTGCCTTTATGCTTTTTTCGGGAATTCCGTGATCTTATCAACCGAGAATTTCTGGATCATCGTCGCGTCGAGAATATCGACAACGCCGTCGTCGTTAACATCGGCAAGTTCTTTTTGCTTGTCGGTGAGATTGATCTTATCAACAGCGAATTTCTGGATCATCGTCGCGTCTAGGATATCAACAACACCATCATTGTTAATATCGCCAGTTTTATTGAAAGACGTATTCACCGTAACTTTTCCGTTAGATGCAGAAAGCGTAACATCGTCATAATTTTCGTTATAGCACTCGGCCACACTGACAGAGATTGCCTTGTCACCGGCAGACGCATTTGAGGCGATTTGGAAGTTCAGCGTTGCAACAACGCCGTTCCCGGAGGAATTTTCCGCGCCCATCCATTGTAAAACATAAGGATTTACATCTGTTGTTTTGCTGGTTGTAAAGGTTCCGGACAAAGCCCCTGCGTTTTGTGCTCCCTTCAGCGTTAATTGTGTTGCATCGTATCCGATTTTAAGTTTGAGATATGCAATACCGGGATTGCCGGAAATAGTGACATTAACAGATACTTGATCTCCCGGATTTGCGGAAACATTATTTGCTGATATTGTTGCAGCAGAAGGCTTTGGTTGAACTGTAACTGTAAAGGTGGTGGTCTTGCCACTATAAGTTACAGTAACAGTCTTTGTGCCGGCAGAAGCGGAGCTGAAACCACTCGTAGTAAATCCGCTTGAAATAATCTCTGTGGAACCATCACTATATGAAACTAATAGTTTCAATCCTGATGTATTTAAAGAATCACCGATATAATACGTTGTTTTTAATGGATTGCTACTAATCGAAACACTCTCAACTTCAACTGGTTTCCAAATGGCATATACCGTATAATCGCCATAATATGCAGCAGACGAACTAACCAAACTTCCGGCGCTAAAATGCACTAATGTAGATGTTGGCGAATTTGCCCAGCCGCCAAAAACATAACCGTCACGCGTTGGTGTTTCATACGGTACTTTATAAAAATCATTATCCCGATAGGTTATCGGAGCCGGAGCATTAATACCACCATTAGCATCAAAAGTAATGGTAAAAATGCCATCTGCATCTACTCGAACTTTGAATGTTGCTGTTTTTCCTCCAAAGGAAACTGTAAGTGTTTGTCTACCCTCAATTTGTGAATTAAATCCACTTACACTAAATCCGGTTGTTACATCCGTTTCTGTCCCATCGTAGTAATTAACACCAATTATAAGTCCGGTCGAATCAAACGCTTCACCAATCAAGTATATATCTTTATTGGGTTGTCTCTTTATCCATATGCTTTGAACACTTGGGTCTTCTAAATTATTAACTGTAACTGTAAAGGTGGTAGTCTTGCCGCTATAAGCTACAGTAACAGTCTTTGTGCCGGCAGAAGCGGAGCTGAAGCCGCTCGTAGTAAATCCGCCGGTCACATAAGAAGTTGATCCATCACTATATGTCAGCTTTAACTGCAAACCCGTTGTGTCCAGCGATTCACCTACGAAGTAAGTAGTCTTGTTCGGCTGTTGGCTTACAGAAATCGATGACAAAACCTTTGGCGAAGTCGTATTCACAGTTACTTTGCCATTAGACGCAGAAAGCGTAACATCATCATAATTTTCATTGTAACACTCGGCCACACTGACAGATATTGCCTTGTCACCGGCAGATGCGTTTGAAGAGATTTGAAAGGTCAGCGTTGCGACAACACCGTTCCCGGAGGAATTCTCCGCGCCCATCCACTGTAATACATAAGGATTTACATCTGTTGTTTTGCTGGTTGTAAAGGTTCCGGACAAAACCCCTGCATTTTGTGCTCCCTTCAGCGTTAACTGTGTTGCATCATATCCGATTTTAAGTTTGAGATATGCAATACCGGGATTTCCTGAAATAGAGACATTAACAGATACTTGATCTCCCGGTTTTCCTACAGCAGTTTCAGCTGATATCGATGCTCCGGAAGCCTCAAAAACATTCATACTCGGAATAAGTATCAACAGAACCAACAGAATCGCTGTTATTCGACGAAAGACTGGTTTTGCTTTAACCATATATCTACACCTCCTAACCAAGTGTTACATCCCAATCGGCTAAATACTGAGAAAGAAGGATTCCATCCTTACCGTTGATTATTCCGTCGCCGTTGCAATCTGCTGCTGCATCTACAATAGTTACATCCCAATCGGCTAAATACTGAGAAAGAAGGATTCCATCCTTACCGTTGATTGTTCCGTCACCGTTTACATCACCAGCGATTACATTTTTGACAGTAATGACACCGTTTGTTACTGTAAACGTTACATCATCGTAAGAGCTATTATACGCTTCCTCCGGTGTTAAGGAAATTGTATAGTTTCCTTCTGCGGCATTTTCTTTAACACGGAATGTCAAATTCATAATCGTTCCGTTACCATTACTGTTATCTGCGCCCATCCATTGGATTACATACGGATTGACATCTGTTGTCTTGCTGGTTGTAAAGGTTCCGGTAAGACGTCCTGTATTTTGAGCAGAAACAAATTCCAGTGCAGACGCGTTGTAACTAACTTTTAACTTCAAATATGCTAATCCCGGGTTTTCACTCAAAGATACAGCAAGCTTTACTTCTTTTCCCGAACTTGCGGTTTTTGACTCTACTGTTAATTTTGCATTAGTAGGTGCGGGATTTGGTTTCCAAACCGCATAATAGGTGGTACTGCTTGAAGGTGTTAAGGTTTTTGCACCACTTGTTGCAGATGATGAAGTTGACCATCCGTTATAGCTGTATTCGCTACTTGAGGGAGTAGGAGTAGGAAATGTAAAGCTGTTTCCGCTCATTGTGATAACTGTTGTTGGCGTAACCGTTCCGCCGTTGGCGTTTAATGTTGTTTTATAGAATGTTGCTGATGTTTGAAATACATTTCCGCTTGTATCTTTAACAGTAAGGTAATATTTTCCGATTGAACTAAAATTATATATGCTGGTAGAATAGTTCTTGCCTGAAATACTTGTAAAAGTCGGTGACAAGCTTGAACTCGTTCCCCAATAATACCCGGCAAGACCTACGTTATCACTCATCGACAGCGTTACTGTTTGGCTTACCGCAACGTTATTTGTGGAACTGATTGCAGCGCTCGGTTTTGTTGAATCCGGATCGCCAATTAATAATGAATACTCGTAGTTTATTGTTGCATTATAATATGTGCTAATATGAATATAATATGTTCCGGCAGAATCAAATGAGGTAATAACTCCGTTGCTATCTGATCCAGATATTCTTGTACTGAATTCTTCAGAATATGAATTGGCGTCAACAATCTTAACATTCCAGTACACTTCGCTATTGTTGACATAATCGTGCGAGAAATAAAACGGAGTAGAAGTGTTTGAAACAGTTATTTTATAAATATCGATATCATCATCATCATTCATAACACCTCCATATGAAGCGCCTAGTGAGATTTGAGTTGCCGATGAGTACTCTTTATTTATCTCTTTTTCATAATAATTGGTTGCTGTAAATTCATTTCTCAAGCTATATTCAAATCCGGTAGTCGCATTGTAATATGTATAGATTTTCAAATAATAAGTTGTACCGGAGGATGCTCCTATTGGAGAAAGTTTATTTGTTTCACCTGAATTAGCATAAATCCTCTGATTATAAAACTCTGTATAATTTCCGGATGAATATGCGTACATTACAATATACCAGTAAATTTCCCCATTGCTTGAATAATCATGAGAAAACGTTAAAGAGATTTTTCCGTCTTGAGATGGTGAAAACTTATAGACATCTACGTCATCATCGTCGTTCATTACTCCGCCATATGTCTGATTAAATGACATAGGTGTTGCCAAAGCATAGTTATTGTTTATTTCTTTCTCATAATAATCTGTTACAGTAAAACTATTCTCAATATTGTAGTCAAAGCCTGTAGTTGCATTATAGTATGTACTAATTCTGATATAGTATGTAGTTCCTGAAGCTGCTCCGATAGATGCTAACTTATTTGTTTCGCCAGAATTGGCATATATCCGTTGATTATAAAACTCAGTGTAATTTCCTGACGAATAAGCATACATTGATATGTTCCAGTAAATTTCCGAGTTATCGGATTGAGCATGTGTGAAATTCAGCGAAATTTTACCATTCTGAGAAGGAGAAAACTTATAGTAATCGACATCGTTATCACCGTTCATCACTCCACCGTATGTTTGATTAAATGACATAGATGTTGCAGATGAATAATCACTGTTTATCTCTTTTTCATAATAATTTGTTGAGTTGAATTCGTTTTTCAAATTATAGTTAAATCCGGCAGTCGCACTATAATATGTGCTGATTCTAATATAGTAAGTCGTGCCTGAAGCAGCTCCGATTGAAGCAAGTTTATTCGTTTCGCCGGAATTGGCGTATATTCTTTGATTGTAGAACTCAGTATAATTTCCAGACGAATATGCGTACATTGATATGTTCCAGTAAATTTCTGAGTTGCTAGAATAATTATGGGATAAAGTTAATGATATCTTTCCGTTCTGTGATGGGGTTATCTTAAAGTAATCCTTATCATTTGAATCGCCCATTTTTCCGCTAATAGTACTATTTAGCGAAAAGTTATTTGCTGAAGCGTAATCATCATTACTTTCGGTCTCACTTGACGCACCAACACTTTCTTCGGCAGCGTCAGCAGAAACGCTCTCCGAATCATCTGTAACGGCAAAAACAGACAACTCCATAGACGGAATTGAGACTATCGCCAATAAAAATGCCAGTAAAAAAGATAACATCTTTTTTACGAGTGATGTTTTAATTTTTTTCATGTTCTGATCATCCTTTCAATATAAAGTTTTATTTTTCAGGGAATACCACAATTCCCCAACTCTCCGGGTTTTGCTGTTTTGCTTTTTCCTCGTCATCTCCTGATGCGCGGTAAAATACTGTCGCAGCAGGCGTCTCTTTATCAGAATATTTTATATGCTGCCGCATTGCTTCCGAACCAACAGGCGGCGTTAGCGAATAATTGTCCATAGCTTCGGAAATATCAAGATAATTCATTCCCGCCGAAATATTTTCGTCATATTTTGCGTTGTCAAACAAGCCGATAAACTTGATTTCAAGCTTTCCCGCAAGCACATCCGCCTTTACTCCGTCAAAATCCGTATCCTCAGCTAATTCGTCATAGGATACTCCTTCTTTTGGTTCAACAAAGAACACAAATCCGGGTAAAGTATCATTGTTGTAAATGTTTCTCGCAGGAGGACTCGTATAATAAATCAAATACTTTTGTCCGTTGTCGACATCAAAATCGCAGCCCATGATTTCCATGATTTCGGAAAGGCTTTTATCAGAAAGCTCCACAGCGGTGTATTCGTGTTTTTCCGGTTCAGTTTTGATACCCGTCGGCGATTCGGTTTGCTTTTCGATATGCGTTGTTGCTTCGGTTGCTTTTTCGGTAACATTATGATTTGCTGGAATTGTCGTTTTTGTTGGTTCTGTGTTCTGCTCTGAACATGCTGACACCATAAAACAGAATGAACATAGCAATGCTATGATAATTGCTTTTTTCATGTTGTTCCTCTCAATTGTGATTTTATCAATAGTCTTCAATTTCGGAAATAATCATGCCGCATTCAACTTGCTTACCTGAATTAATGGATTGTGCAACGTCCATATCAAAAGTTTCTCTTAACGCTGCATTATACTCTTCTTCCGTAACAGATTCTTGACTGTCGCCAATAAACCAACCCGGATTATCAAACCCATTTAAGCAGATAGTATTCTTCCGGAAAACACGTTATTCAATTCATGATTATTAAACGTGTAAACATATTCTTGGTATATTCCGTGATTCATGTAATTACAATATATCAAGTTCTGAGAGGAAATGTATTTTACTTCTCCATATTCTATCGGCTGCATTTTAACCTCTCCGTCCTGTATCCAAGTCATTTGCGTTCCCGCGACCGCAAACGGAGTACAAAACAACTCAGGTATTCCGTCTTCATCTATATCTGCTATTGTGAATCCGTAATATTTAAAGCCATTACTATCACTGCTGTTAAGGAAGTCAATATAAAGATGTTTCCATTCATCGGATTCATCATTTACAACTTCTGTGACCAGTTCTGTTTGTTTTTCTGTATGAATAGCAGTTGTTTCCGCAACGTCTTTTGTTATATCTTGTGTGGTTGCCTGTAATGCTGCTTGGTTAACGGTTGTTGCCATTGAATCCGAACTGCTTTCTGAACAAGCTGCAGTTGTCAAACAAATCATACCAATCAATGCTGCTAATAATACTTTCTTCATGTGGACACCTCTTATATTCCGATTGCTTACTAACAAAACGCGTGACCAAACGATCCATATAAAAAATGCACAACTACGACTAATTGCGGCCCAAACTGTTTACCCAAACATGTTTACTTGAGCATAATATATATTTTTCCCAAGAAATAAACGCACACACTTGTAAATAGTTAAATATTTTGTTTACAACGCACTTTCATTATATCATATATAATTATGCAAATTCAACATATATTTTCAATAATATGTGAAGATCTTTTTTTGTAACAATACACAAATCGCCCCTTGATAAGCGGATATACTTATCAAAGGGCGTTATGTTATTGCTTATACTATGATATTATTGTTTTAGATATAAATCAACTCATTATTAACGGTCTCTCTTGCTCGAGCTTGGACGTTGTTCATACGCTTAACCCATACCATCATATTATCAGCTTTCAGCTGCTCGGTTATGCCTTCACGTTTTGCTGTTTCGTCTACAAGGCGTTCATACATCAACTGCGCTTGTTCATCTATGTCGGCAAGGTATGCTGTAAGCTTACAGCTCGTCAGAAGACTGGTATATCTTATTGGATGATACTTTTCGATATACCGCAGATGGCGCTTGCCCCAAATGCCGATTTCAACCTGCGGCTGTTCCGGTAATCTAAAATCAGGCAGAAGGTAATCGCCCTGCTGTGTGTAAGTGATGTTTGTGTTTGTCATAGCTTTGACCTCCGAAAAAATTATTGTCGGAAACGATTTCGGCGGCTCAGGTTTTATTTGTGACTGCGATTTGACTGCGATTTTGACTGCGATTTAACTGTATTTATTCTGACTCAACTTTTCCCAACTTGATTCTGTTGCTGTTTGAAAACCGCATAGATAAGCCGTTTTCAGGCGTTTTCAGAAAAATAGGAAAAAGAAAAGACGGTTTCGAAAAACCGTCTTGTTTGGTTGCGGGAGCCGGATTTGAACCAACGACCTTCGGGTTATGAGCCCGACGAGCTACCGAACTGCTCTATCCCGCGATGTATTCTGTTGTCTACAGCTTATATATAATACCACGCCGCAGGCGTTTTGTCAAGGGGTTTTTGGCTTTTTGCGCCCCTTTGATGCTTCCTATGTATTATATGCGGAATTTACCGCAAAATATTACCGTCGCGCAAAATTTATGACAGTTGCATTTTGTCCGCATTGTTGATATAATAATAGATACAGCTCATTTGCTGAAAAAAGGAGGATTTACTCATGTGTAACAAAAAACCGTATTACATCACCACGGCGATTGCCTATACCTCGCGCAAGCCGCACATAGGCAACAGCTATGAGATTGTTCTGACCGACGCTATCGCGCGTTATAAGCGAATGCTCGGCTACGACGTGTTCTTCCAGACAGGAACCGACGAGCACGGTCAGAAGATAGAGATGTACGCCCGGGCCGAGGGCTGTACTCCCAAGGAATATGTTGATAAGGTTGCAGGCGAAATCCGCGAGATTTGCGACATTCTCAACACTTCCTACGATAAATTTATCCGCACCACCGACCCGGATCACGAGCGCGTGATTCAGAAAATTTTTAAGAAGCTCTACGAGCAGGGCGATATCTACAAGGGCAGCTACGAGGGCTTGTACTGCACTCCGTGCGAGAGCTTTTGGACAGAGAGCCAGCTTGTAGACGGCAAGTGCCCCGACTGCGGCAGAGAGGTTAAGCCGATGAAGGAGGAGGCTTACTTCTTAAAGTTGTCAAAGTATCAAAAGCAGCTTGAGGAATACATCGAGCAAAACCCCGACTTTATCTATCCCGAGAGCCGCAAAAAGGAAATGCTCAACAACTTTATCAAACCCGGACTTCAGGATCTCTGTGTTTCGCGCACCAGCTTTAAGTGGGGCATTCCGGTTGACTTCGACCCCGAACACGTTGTTTATGTGTGGATTGACGCGCTCTCAAACTATATCACCGGAATCGGCTACGATCCCGACGGAAGCTCGGAGCAGTACAAAAAGTACTGGCCTGCCGACGCACACATCATCGGCAAGGATATTGTACGCTTCCACACCATCTACTGGCCGATTATGCTTATGGCTCTCGGCGAGCCGCTTCCCAAGCAGGTTTACGGCCATCCGTGGCTGCTGTTCGGCGAGGACAAGATGAGCAAGAGCCGCGGCAACGTTATCTACGCGGACGAGCTTGTCAAGCTAATCGGCGTTGACGCTGTCCGCTACTATCTGCTCAGCGAAATGCCGTTCGCAAACGACGGTTCCATCACATATGACACGATTATTGAGCGTTTTAATTCAGACCTTGCGAACACTCTGGGTAACCTTGTAAACCGCACGGTTGCGATGAACAACAAGTATTTCGGCGGAACGGTTCAGGAGCCTGTTGCTGCCGAGCCGCTCGACGACGAGCTAAAGCAGTTCTGCCTTGACACCGTCAAAAAGGTTGACGACGCAATCAACATTTTCCATATGAGCGACGCGGTAGAGGCGGTTATCAACCTCGCGAAACGCTGCAACAAATATATCGACGAAACCGCTCCGTGGGCACTTGCTAAGGACGAAGCAAACAAACCTCGCCTCGGCACGGTTCTATACAATCTGCTGGAGAGCATCCGCTATATCGCGGTGCTGATTGAGCCGTTTATGCCCGACACAAACAAGGCGATTCTTAAGCAAATCAACTGCGGCTGCGCTGATTATGACAGCCTTAAGGAATTTGGCGCGTACAAGGCAGGAACTCAGCTTGACAAGGCTGTTCCGCTGTTCGCGAGAATCGACGCAAAGCAGTTTGAGGAGGAGCTCACAAAAATGCAGCAGGCTAACGCCGCAAAGGAGCAGAGCATTGAGGAAGTAGAAGAAAAGCTCGATTTGGAGAGCATTCCGAAAATCGGCATTGACGACTTTGACAAGTGCGATATCCGCGTAGGCGACGTTATCGCTTGCGAGAAGGTCAAGAAGTCCAAAAAGCTCCTTAAATTCACAATCTTTGACGGCGCGGGCGAACGCACAATCGTAAGCGGAATTGCTATGCACTACCGGCCCGAGGAGCTTGTCGGCAAGAAAATTCTCTTTGTTTCTAACCTAAAGCCCGTAAAGCTGTGCGGAGTTGAGAGCCACGGAATGATTCTCTCCGCCGTGCAGGAGACCGCCGACGGCGAAAAGCTGCAGGTTGTGACAATCGAGGGTATGCCTGCCGGCTCGCAGATTTGCTGATATGAATTACAGTAATATTTTTGACGCTCACGCCCACTATGATGACGGTTGGTTTGACGATGACCGCGACGAGCTGCTTAAAACGCTTCCGCAAAAGGGCGTTTGCGGAGTTGTCAACAACGCGGTGGACTTAAAGTCGGCAAAGACGATTTTAAAGCTCTGTGATAAGTACGATTACTTTTACGCCGCGGTGGGTTTTCATCCGGAAAATCTTGACGATATGCCGGACGATTACCTCGACCGTATCGCCGAGCTTACAAAGCTCGACAAGGTTGTCGCAATCGGCGAAACAGGACTTGATTATCACTGGGATATTCCGAAGGATTTGCAAAAGAGGGTTTTTGATGAGCAAATCAAACTCTCGCTTGATTTGAAAATGCCGCTCATAGTTCACGACAGAGAAGCGCACGGAGACACGTTTGACCTGCTGCGCAAATACAAGCCAAACGCCCTTGTACACTGCTTTTCGGGAAGCGTAGAGCTTATGCGCGAGGCGGTAAAGCTGGGCTGTTATATCAGTCTCGGCGGAGTTGTCACCTTCAAAAACGCGCGGCACAGCGTTGATGTCGCGGCGGAGATTCCGGTCGACAGACTTCTGCTCGAAACCGACGCGCCGTATATGGCACCTGTTCCGTTCAGGGGCAAGCGTTGCGACAGCTCAATGATTATTTTCGCCGCGGAAAAAATCGCTTCGCTCAGAAACATGGGCGTTCAGGAGCTGCTCGACATCACCGCGGAAAACGCGAGAAGATTTTAC
>CAMNHG010000018.1 GCA_946539105.1 uncultured Clostridia bacterium
GAACACTGCTCGGCGCGGTAAGGCACCGCGGATTTATTCCGTGGGACGACGACTCAGACATTATGATGCTCAGGGAGGATTACGACAAATTCTGCAAAATCGCACCTTCCGAGCTACCTCAGTTTTTGTCCTTCCACTCAAACAAAACCGATAAAAACAACTTCTATGAGTTCGCTAAGCTCAGGGTTGACAACACGGTTTTCGCGACAGAGCTTGCAAAGTCTCACAGCTCAATCAACATCGGCATCGCGCTTGATATTTTCTGTCACGACAAAACCGCAAACTCAGCTCTCGGCCAAAAAATCCACCTTGCTATGACGGTATTTACACGCGCTCTGGTTCTAAACAAGTGGAACCACCGCAAAACTCAAAACGGAAGCCGTATTCAGACCGCGGTTACAAACTTCTGCATAAAGGTATTTCCTATCAGATTCAGCCTGTGGCTGATGAACCACACAATCAGCTTTTTCAAGAACAAGAAGAACGCCAAGTACCTCTACGACGGTATGGGCAGAAATGTTTATAACGGCAGCTTTCCCATCGAGCTGCTCCAAAACGAAATCCGTCTTGACTTTGAGGGGCAAATGCTCCCCGTACCGGAGAAGTACGATGAGTACCTCAAATTCCTTTACGGCGACTATATGGAGCTTGCTCCGCTTAGCACAAGGCTCGGCTGTCACGAGATTAAGCTCTGCGACATCGGCAAATACGATATGCTTTAGCACCAAGTATCAACTATTGCCTGACCGGTTAATTTGGTCAGGCTTTATTTTTGTTCCAAGGCTTGACTTTATCAAATTAAAGTGGTAAATTATTATATTGGGTATATTAGGTATTATAAGGAGGAATTTAAATGATTATAGTATTAAAACCATCAACGCCGCCCGAACAAATTGCTCAGTTTACAGACAAGCTGTGCACCGATTACGAGGTCAAGGTTAACCGCTGGGACGGCGTGCACTCAACCGTGCTCGGACTTATCGGCGACACCCACACCGTTGACATTGAGTATATTGACGCTCAGGATATTGTAGAGAGCGTCAAGCGTGTTCAGGAGCCTTACAAAAAGGCTAATCGCAAGTTCCACCCCGAAAATACGGTTATTAAAATCAATGACAGCGTGAGCATCGGCGACGGCAGTCTGCACATTATGGCAGGTCCGTGCTCGGTCGAGAGCGAGGAGCAGATTGTACAGATTGCAAAGGATGTCAGTGCTTCGGGTGCTACTCTGCTTCGCGGCGGCGCGTTTAAGCCGAGAACCTCACCCTACGCCTTTCAGGGCTTAAAGTCCGAGGGACTCGACCTGCTGAAAATCGCGCGGAAGGAAACCGGACTGCCAATCGTCACCGAGATTATGCGCACCGAGCATATTGATATGTTCGAGAACGTCGATATTATTCAGGTCGGCGCGAGAAATATGCAGAACTTTGACCTTTTAAAAGAGCTCGGCAAGACCGACAAGCCGGTTTTGCTTAAGCGCGGACTAAGCGCGACTATTGAGGAATGGCTGATGAGTGCCGAGTATATTATGGCAGGCGGCAACGACAAGGTCATAATGTGCGAACGCGGAATCCGCACCTACGAGACCTACACAAGAAATACTCTTGACGTTTCGGCAATTCCGATTATTAAAAAGCTCTCTCACCTGCCCGTAGTTGTTGATCCGAGCCACGCCTCGGGCAAGAGCTGGCTGGTAGAGCCGCTCGCGATGGCGGCGGTTGCCGCAGGCGCGGACGGACTGATTATTGAGGTTCACAACGATCCTTCGCACGCGCTTTCGGACGGTGCTCAGTCGCTTACACCTAAGCAGTTTGACGGCGTCGCAAAAAAACTATTCTCACTCAAAAAGGCACTTTCATAACACAACGGAGTAATTTTATGGATAAACTAAGCTCAACAGGCAAAGCTCTCCTTAATGAGATAAAAAACGCTCCCCCTATTCCCGACTTAACAAACGCAATAATAGCCTATCAGGGCATTAAGGGTGCCAACAGCCACGACGCCGCGCTTAAACTTTTTCCTGACAGCGAGCTCAAAGACTATCCCGGCTTTTCGGATGTTTTTGAGGCTGTCGAAAGCGGCGAGTGCGCCTTTGGAATTTTGCCTGTGGAAAACTCAACTGCCGGCTCGGTTTCCACCGTATTCGATTTGATATTAAAATACAGATTTTACATTGTAAAGGTACTCGGTCTGCCGATAGACCACTGCCTGGCAGGACTCAGGCAGGCTGAGCTGTCCGATATCGAAAAGGTAATATCTCACCCTCAGGCACTTTCACAGTGCGCGGAATATACCGAAAAACACGGCTTTCAGACTTTTTCCTGGTCAAATACCGCCGTTGCGGCGCGTGATACCGCAAAAGAAAAAAGAATTAATCTGGCGGCAATTTGCTCAACAAACGCGGCTAAAGAGTACGGCTTGAAGGTTCTTGACAACCACATACAGGACAATCCGTACAACAGCACAAGATTTATTGTGATTTCAAAAAAGCTATATATTGACGAGAAGGCAAACAAGGTAAGTCTTTGCTTCTCGCTTCCGCACGAATCCGGCTCGCTGTACGGTATGCTAGGACGTTTTAACGACCTGGGGCTTAACCTTACAAAAATCGAATCAAGACCGATTCCCGGCAAGGAATTTAGGTACCTGTTTTATCTTGATTTTACCGGAAGCGTTAAAAACGAAGGACTGACACAGCTTTTATGCCGGCTTTGCGGAGAAGTGCCCGAGTTTAGTTTCCTCGGCAACTACGAGGAAATCCCGGCGTTTAAGGAGAAGAATTAATGACAATAAGGAAGTACAATCAAGGCGATTTGTCGCAAATGGCAGAAATTTGGAATGAGATTGTAGAGGAAGGAATCGCCTTTCCGCAGGAAGAACCGCTCAATACGGATAGTGCCGAAAAATTCTTTTCGTCGCAAAGCTATTGCGGAGTTGCGGAGGATGACGGCAAAATTTACGGCCTTTATATTCTGCACCCCAACAACGTAGGCAGATGCGGCCATATCTGCAACGCAAGCTACGCGGTTGTCTCAGAAAGCCGCGGTATGCATATCGGCGAAAAGCTGGTACTCGACTGCATAAAAACCGCCAAAGAGCTTGGATTTTTAATTTTGCAGTTTAACGCCGTTGTCGAAACAAACATCCACGCCAGACATCTGTATGAGAGAATCGGATTTAAGCAATTAGGCGTTATTCCGAAGGGATTTAGAATGAAGGACGGCAATTTTGAGAATATCTGCCCGTACTATATTGAGCTTTAAGGAAAAAATATGGAATTAAATGTCAGAAAAGCCGAAAAAAGCGATATACCCAAGCTGCTGGACCTGCTTGTCCAGGTCGATATGGTTCATCATAACGGCAGACCGGATATTTTTAAAGGCCCCGCCACAAAATATAACGCGGAAGAACTTGAAGCTATAATTGCCGATAACAGCACGCCTGTGTTTGTCTGCGCGGACAATAACGGCGAGGTGCTCGGTCACGCGTTTTGCGTACATAAGCAAATTACAAACGATTCGGTTTTGACCGATATTAAAACGCTTTATATCGACGACATCTGCGTTGATGAAAACGCGCGCGGCAAACACGTCGGCAAGGCACTTTACGATTATGTAATCGACTACGCAAAGTCCTGCGGCTGTTACAACGTAACATTAAATGTATGGAGCTGTAACCCTTCCGCGCTTAAGTTTTATGAAAAGATGGGACTTGTACCGCAGAAAATCGGTATGGAAAAGATACTTTAAAATTCAAAAACGTCAATCCGGTTGGACTGACGTTTTATTTTTCGCATTTTCCGCAGCGCGTGCATCCGTTGCATATCATTTTCATTCCGCAGGTTTGGCATTTTTCGGAAAAGTACGGAGTGTATAGCCTCTCCCCTGCAATCGGTATTCCCAGCGGATTTGTCAACTTGAAATTTATCGGCTTTCCGGGATAACTAAGTCCGGATTTATACGCCTGATTCGACTGCAGCTCGCTGCTCTCGATACGGTACATTTTGCCGTCCTTAACAAACCGTCTGCCCGTACCGCAAAACACAAACTTTACGCCGTATTCCTCGCACTCTTCTCTAAGCCGCTTTACCCATTCATACCGGCACGGCCGCGCTCCGGAGTAATTTTCGCCGTCGCACAGCACCTGTTCAATCTGACCGTAGGGCAGATATCTTTTTATACTTACCTCGCCGATAAACGGCGCGCACATAATACCCTTGTGCTTAAACGGCAGTTCTAAAAGAATCGGAATACGCTCATCGGCACACCTTTGGTTTTCGCAGCTTACGTTAAAAAACACATTTTCCCAACCGTCTCCCCAATCATAGGGAAGATGGTCGCGCACCCTCTCGGGTCTTTTTGTGAGCAAAAAGAACACCACATCGGGACGCCTGCGAATAATGCTCCAAGCGTCGTCACGCCATTCGTCCGCTTCCTCAAGAAAGAAATCCGAGGTCATACACACCCTTAGCTGTTCTCCGCTCTGAACCTTGTAATTACCCTGTCTGTCCTTTGATAGCGGATAGTTAAAGCCTGATTTTGTGCGGTATATATCGGCTCCGTTTTTTCCGCGCTGTTCATCTAAAAAATACATATAGCAGTTTTTACAACCCTCGCTGCACTTTTTGCAGCCGTGCCAAGGATTCCAAATATCATGCATAACCTCACCTCCCCATCTCAAATAATTTTATTCAGCACAGCACACAACGGCGCAGCAAATTTCACCGCAGCCGGACTTACTCAAAATCTTAGTACATTCCGCAAGCGTACTTCCTGTTGTGACAATATCGTCAATTATTAAGACACGCTTATCCTTCAGTTTTTCCTTGTTTAGCGCGCGGTAAACTCCCTTTACATTTTTTCTTCGTTCCGCTCCCGATAAAGTATGCTGAACCTGATTTTGCCTGAACTTTTCAAGCGCGTCAATATAGACGGTTTGCATCAATTCGGCACAGTGCCTTGCGAGCAGCTGTGACTGGTTGTAACCTCTTTTTATCCTCTGTTCCTTGTGCATAGGCACGCACGTAATGTAGTCAAAATTCAAATCAACTCCCGAGCTTCCGAGCGCGTTAACAAGAGCAAACGCAAATGCCTTTGCATACTGAGCGCGGCTGTTGAATTTAAACCTCTTGACTGCTTCCGCGTAACTGTCCTTATACAAAAACGGCGCGACGCACCGGATGCCGCCCTCGATGTAGGTGGTGATTGGAATTTCGGGAAAATTTTTACTACATTCGCCGCAGGCATATCTTTGAGGGTCAATCACGATGTCGCAGTACGGACAACGCACAGGAAAAAACGAATTCAAGACAAACTCGTACAACCCTTTCAGCTTGTATTTCATCTAATCACCCCTTAATAACTCAGTTAAACAGCGATTGATATATTCTTAAGTCGCTGTCACCGAAAACGTTAAAAATCACTTTTACACCGCTGTCGGTTTCGGATTTATACTCACGCACTGTATTAAGGGCGATTTTTGCGGCTTCTTCCTTAGGAAAACCGAACACGCCTGTGCTGATACAGCAAAACGCGACGCTCTCACAGCCGTTCTCTTCCGCGAGCTTCAGGCAGGAAAGGTAGCAGCTTTTCAGCAGTTCACAGTGTTCCTCGGTGAGCCTGCCGCTGACAATCGGTCCTACCGTATGAATCACATACTTGCTCGGCAGGTTATACGCAGGTGTGATTTTAGCCTGACCTGTCGGCTCTTCATATCCCTGCGCCGTCATAAGCTCGTTACAGGCTGCTCTGAGCTGAACACCGGCAAAGGTGTGGATCGCGTTGTCAATACAGCCGTGGCACGGCGAAAAACAGCCGAGCATTTGGGAGTTGGCGGCGTTTACAATAGCGTCGCACCTTAATGTGGTTATGTCGCCCTGCCAAAGGTAAATATCTTCCGCGACAGGCTGTAAATCGTCAATATCCGTTACGCCTTTGTTTTTAGTCTGCTCCTGCAAATACTCGTCCTGAACGCGTAAAAATTCTTCGCTGCAAGCCATTGGCATACGGAGGTTAAACAGCGAGCGCAAAAGGCGTTTGCGGCTGTATTCATCGCGCGGAATCTCCGCGGTTTCTCCGCGTTCTTCGAGCATATAATTTATCAAAAAGTTTTGTTTTTCCGCTTGCGTCACATCAACACTTCCCTATCCTTTTAAGTCATCTCTGACAAAGTGCGTTCCCTGCCACGGCTCCGGCTCAGGCAAGCCGTACTTTTCTTTTCCGAGCGCGATTGATTTAAGCAGGAACGCCATATTGCGCGCGAGGGTTCTCATCGTTTGCATACCCTCGGCGTCGAGAGCGGCTTCGCCGGGTGCTCTGCCGTGAACACAGTTCCAGTACTGGCTTGATGCAACCGGCATACGGCTGATTGTAAAGTACTTGTTGAGCTCGTCAAACGTTGCCGTACAGCCGCCGCGCCTTGCAACAACAATGCTCGCGCCGACCTTCATCGTCTTATCGAAGGGCGTGCTGTAAAACAGGCGGTCAAGGCAGGCAATCAGCGTGGCATTTGCCGAAGCGTAATACACCGGAGAAGCGACTATAAGTCCGTCGGCATTCTCAAATTTTTCGGCAAGTTTATTTACCTCGTCGTCAAAAACACAGCGTCCAAGCTCCGAGCAGCGGTTGCAGGCGATACAGCCCCGAACCGGTTTGTTGCCGACTTGCACAACCTCGGTTTTGATATTTTCTTCCGTGAGAATTTTTACAACCTCATCTATCGCTATTGAAGTATTGCCGCTTTTGTGCGGACTTCCGTTAATAATTAATACCTTCATAAGAGCCTCCTGTAATTTTTTGCTTAATATCATATATAACCGACAGAGAATCGCCCTTCGGGAAGCCGTCGCAATACCCTGTACGGTCAATTAACACACCGTTTTTATCATAATCGGGATGCACCATAATCTCGGTACGGCCGCTGATAATTCCCGACCTCAAATCTGATAATCTTCCGAAATTATCGGTTGTAGTAAAGCCGTTTTCGCGCCAGAATTTATTGGATATTCTGTCCTTGGTAATAGCCGGGCGTTCGGGCGTGTCAAAGGTTCGGTTAAGACGGATTTGCTTTATTCCGTGCTCCTTGCAAACGCTTGCGGCAAGCGGAGCCAGATATTCAAATGTGTGAATATAATGATGCGAGTCCGCCCTTGTTACATTTATTCCGGCTCGCTTAAGCCGAGTAACCTGTGCCGAAAGCTCCGCATACACCGCGGCTTGCTCCTCATTTGTCAGCGGATGAGGTGAACGCAGATAGTCCTTGTGAAAAAAGCCGTCTTTGACAAACGTTTCGTATTTTTCTATCTCAGCGGTAAGCGGCCTGCCTTCGGTCAGATTAAAATGAACTCCGATTTTGCCGCTGAAGCCGTCGCGGGTCATTAGCTTTACAGCACCGTCAAAGCATTCGCCGTTTGCCATCATTGTCGCGCCGTCAATCAGCCCGGCGCAAAGTGCCTCGGCTATCGCGCGCGAACAGCTCCTGTTCATACCAAAATCGTCGCCGTTTATAAACAGGCGCATACTCTCACCTCTTTACTTTTTCCTTTTCTTGGTTGCAGGCAATTCGTCAACCATAGCGTTGAAAAGTTCTGCCAAAAACGCCCTGTCGTCAGGATTGTCAACCAAAAGCATTTCCTTCGCGCCCTCATACGGCAGTTCGAGCACAGCTTCGGGCATTAGCTTTTTTGCGGATTTTGTCTGCTTTACAAGAAACCGGTCATCGTAAATACCGCCGATTACCTTGCCGCGGTAATATATAATATATTCGCCCATCATAGCCCTGTATGATACGTCGTCAAGCTCCGAGAGCTGCCCGAGCACAAAATCGAGATATTCCCTTGAAGAGGCCATATTTACACCCCAAAATCAATATTCTACACGGAGAGAATCAACACCGTACCTCTCCATAAAATCCTGTTCGTCCTTCTTTGAGCGGATCAGCATTACCTCGGTAAAATGTCCGTCTGTTTTGTCCTTAAACCCGGCAACCTTTTCTCCTGTACAAATGGAACTGCGAATAACCGCGTACTGCGTTTCGGGATTAAACGGCTTTGTCTCAAACCGCTGCGCTTTGAAAATTGAAAATTTGCGTTTTTTCATATCAACCATCTCCGAAGCTATATATGAAATTCTTTATCTAAATTATAACCAAGATGCCGTGATAAATCAATAGTTCTTTCGATTATTATCGCGTTTCACGCCTTGTGCTTAATGCGCGCTTTACTCAAAAAAAGCCTGCCGTATCCAATCCGTTTCGGATGGATAGGCAGGCAGTTTGCTTAGCTTAAAATCACTGAATATTAGATACAGTTGATTAGTTAAACTGAGAATTGTAGATTTCGCTGTAGAGTCCGCCGAGTTCCATAAGTGAATCGTGGTTACCGGTTTCTACAATGTTACCGTCCTTCATAACAAAGATAAGGTCGGCGTTCTTGATGGTGGAAAGTCTGTGCGCGATAACAAAGCTGGTTCTGCCGCTTGTCAGAGAATCCATAGCCTTCTGAATAAGAATCTCGGTTCTGGTATCAACGTTACTTGTCGCCTCGTCGAGAATGAGCATAGGAGCGTTCTCGGTCATCGCTCTTGCGATAGTAACAAGCTGTTTCTGACCTGCTGAGAGCGCGCTCTCCTTCTGAATCTCGGTATCGAGACCGTCGGGCAGTGTTGCTACATAGTGGCTGAGGTTTGTTTCCTCGAGAATCTCCTGAAGTCTGTTCTCGTCAACATTCTGCAGGTTATAAACGATGTTCTCTCTGAGGGTGCCGTTGATAACCCAAGTCTCCTGAAGAATCATACCGAAGATTTCTCTGAGCTCATGGCGCGACATATCCTTGATTGATACGCCGTCTACCAAAATATCACCGCTGGTGATTTCATAGAAGCGCATAAGCAGGTTAACAAGAGTTGTCTTACCCGCACCGGTAGGACCGATGATAGCAACCTTCATACCGGGCTGAATCTTACCCGAGAAGTTCGTGATAGTGAGCTTGCTGGGATCGTAGCCGAAGCATACGTCCTTAAACTCAACCTCACCGCGGATTTTGCTGTGGTCGAGAAGCTGCTTTGTTTCGTCCTCTTCGGGGAGCTCTTCCTGCTCGAGGAAGGTAAATACTCTGTTGCAGGCAGCGGTACCGAGCTGGATTGTCGAGCTTGCCTGACCGATTTGCGCCAGAGGCTCCTGGAACAGCGATACGTATACGATAAAGCCTGTGATAACGCCGATGTCGGAGATTGCTCCGTTAGCAAAGAGCAGACCTGCTACGATAAGAACAGCGGCGTATGTGAGGTATGATACGAACTGCATTGCAGGCTCGATAAGAGTACCGATTGCCTGTGATTTATAGAGGATAGTGCCGAACAGATCATTCTTGTTTCTGAACTCCTCTACCTTTTGATCCTCAGCGTTGAACGCCTTGATAACGAGCTGACCTGAATAGTTTTCTTCAACTGCCGCGTTAACCTCACCGAGGAGCTGCTGGTTCTTGTCAAACAGAGGCAGCGCGAATTTGAAGGTAAGGCCGATGATAATCAGCATAATCGGCAGCGAGCAAACTACAACAAGTGCCATCTGCCAGCATGCGATGAACATTGCGATAAATACGCCGACGAGCATTACACCCGACTGCACCAGCATACTTACCGAGTTCTGCAGCGATGTACTGAGAATATCAACGTCGTTGGTGATAACCGAGAGGATATCACCGGTTTGTGTGGTGTCAAAATAGTTAAGAGGCATTTTGTTGATTTTTACGGAAATCTGCCTTCTTATGTCTTTTGAGAATTTCTGAATGATTGTGTTGAGAATAAAGCCGGAGATAAAACCGGTGATGAACGCTGTCGCGATGTAGAATACGAGCAGCAGAGCGTAGTGCATTACGTTATCCATATTGACAACGAAGTTGCCGGCTACCGCCTCTTTGCCGACCGGTGAAATCTCGTTGGTCAGGCTGCGGATTGTTCCGGGAGTTAAAATTGTAAAGATAACTGACGCTACCAGCAGAACAATCGCGAAGATAAAGGGTGCGTAGTAATTGTGGAACGCCTTTACAAGGCTTCCGAGCTTGTTCTTTTCCTTAGCAGGGGCTTTGGTGGTTGTACTCATAATCCTAACTCCTCCTTACTAAGCTGTGATAACGCAATCTCCTGATATACAGGACAATTTCTGACAAGGTCATAGTGCTTGCCGATACCGACCATCTTGCCGTTATCCAAAACAACAATCTGGTCTGCGTCCATAATGGTACCGACGCGCTGAGCGATAATAACTCTTGTGGTGTCGGGAAGTTCCTCTGCGATACGGCCTCTGACGGTCTTGTCGGTCTTATAGTCAAGTGCCGAGAATGAGTCGTCGAAGATAAGAATTTCAGGCTTTGTGGCAACCGCTCTTGCGATACAGAGTCTCTGCTTCTGACCGCCCGAGAAGTTCGAGCCGCCCTGGGCAACCTCTGAATCGTAGCCGTTTCTCTTCTTCATTACGAAGCCGTCGGCGTCTGCGATTTCGGCAGCCCATCTTACGTCCTGCAGAGTCATTTCGGAATCCTTAAACGCGATGTTATCCTTGATATTTCCCTTAAAGAGGAAACCTCTCTGCGGAGCGTAACCGATGCGGTCTCTAAGGTCTGCCTGAAGAACGTCCTTAACGTTTACGCCGTCAACAAGAACCTCACCGCTTGTGCAGTCAGCCATACGGGGAATCATATTGATGATAGTCGTTTTACCGCTGCCGGTAGCACCGATAAACGCGATTGTCTCACCCTTATTAACCTTAAATGAAATATCCGATACGGCTTCTTTATCCGAACCGGGATAAGCAAAGCCAACATTTTTGAATTCGATTGTACCGGTTTCCTTGAAATCTACGGGGTTTTCGGTATCAACAACGGAAACCTCGTGAACGATAACCTCGTCAATACGCTTCGCGCTGACAGCGGCTCTCGGCCAGATAACGATAAGTGTTACCATCAGAACGAAGGACATAATAATCTGGCTTGCGAGCATTACAAACGCGTTTGTCGCGCTGAAAGCCTGAGCGGCTTCTTCCATCTTCATACCGTTGAGAACATACGCGCTTGCCCAAAGGATAGAGAGTGAAAGTCCGGACATAACCATCATTACAAGAGGTGTAAAGAATGACAGTGTTCTTCCGGCGAAAATCTGAACCTTTGTGAAGGCAGCGTTAACCTTTTCGAACTTGCCTTCCTGATAGGTTTCTGCGTTGAAAGCTCTTACAACTCTTACGCCTGTAAGGTTTTCTCTTGAAGCAACGTTGAGCGCGTCGGTCAACTTCTGAACAATCCTGAACTTCGGAGTTAACATCATCAGCAAAACAACAACCGCTACAACAAGAATTACCAGCCAAACAGCGGTAACGATTGTTAAAGAAGCGTTTGCGTACTGCAACAGAAGAATTACAGACCAAACCATAACAACAGGTGCTAAAAACGCGGTCTTTAAGAATGTGAGCCACGCAAGGTGAACATTCTGCATATCGTTGGTGGTTCTGGTAATCAAAGACTCGGTTGAGAAAGAAGCAAAATCCGCTATAGCGAACTTGTTAACTCTCTCGTACATTCTCTGTCTGATACCGGTGATGGTGCTTGCGGCGGTCGCGCTGGCTACGAATCGGATAATAACCTCGACCGACGCCATCAAAATAGCGCATATAACCATATAAAGGCCATACCACCAGATTTCTGCTACACCGTTTTGCCTACTGGTTTGCACTGCACCGGTAAGCAAGCTGATATAGCTTACGATTTGCATCATGAAGAAAACTTCGCATATGGTCAAAAGAAAAATCGCAATGACCGATATCCAGTTTTTAGGCTTCATGTTTTTGAAGATTAGTTTTAACATGACATCCCCTCTTTATAGTATTATTGTGCATATATCAACGGCAGGGCTGCCGCTAATAACTAAGTTAAAGTGCCGGTATTCTATTGCCGGCTTGACTCCGGTATTATAACCCTTACCGAAGTTCCTCCGCCCTCGCGCTCTGATATTATCAATTTTCCTTTACACATAAGTTCAAGCCTTTGGCGGATATTATTTAGTGCTATATGCGGTTCGTTGTCGTCAACCGGCTCAAATCCGGAACCGTCATCCTCCACGATAATCTCGTTTGATTTATCTGTCCGACGGGTAACAACAGCGATATGAATAGGCTCACTGCTCGATTTCATACCGTGCTTTACCGCGTTTTCCACAATGGGCTGCAACGTAAGCGGCGGCACACGGAACATAGTGTGCGGCGTATCAAAGCTGACAAACAAAGCATCTTCAAACTGTGCCTGCTCAACGGCAAGATAAGCCCTGGTATGCTCCAATTCTTCATGAAAAGGAATAGTGCCTTCACAGGCAATAGCCGTAAAATTCTTGCGAAGGTAGGTGGTAAAATCAAGCGTGACCTGCTTTGCCTTGCCTGAGTCTTGGTCGCAAAGGTAGTAAATGCCCATCATTGTATTGTAGATAAAGTGCGGGCGCATTTGCAGCACCATAACGCTTGCGCGCTGATGGGCGATTTCACGCTGCTGTCGAATATACTGCTCAAAATTATCTGAGATGATAATGGTGAACATCATCATCGCGCACAACACCATTCCGAATATAATGAATATCGCGAGATAGTTAAACAGATAGATAAGCAACGCCGTCGTCATCGGCAGTAAATAGACTAAGATCGCGGTAAAGTACCTTTTTGAGAGCTTTTTGCGCCGTCTGATAACTTCCACAATGTTGAGTACCATCATCAAAACCATCGGAAGCGGAATCAGTATGAACAACGGTCCGCGTAAGAACTGAATATCAGGCGCAATATAGTAGAAAGCATCCGTAAACTGAGCGATAATCAGTACGATAAAGTATACGCCCCAAATCGCTAAAACTGCACGGAACAGCAAGCTTTTTTTGATGCTCTCACCGCACCTGTGCAACATCAGAACTGTCGGCATCGGCATTAATGGGGAAACTGACAAAAATTCCAAAAATACCAAAACTCTTTCCGTTTGAGCCATATCGGGAATTTTGTAGATAATTATATCGGTATAAAATACGCTGACACTCAGCAAAAGCATAGAGAAAAACGTAATGAAATATCCCTTGCTCCAGCGGTCGATAGCAGGCATAATTGCAGAGAACGCTATGCCGAATATCATCATAAGAAGCATTGCTCCGCCTACGGAATAACCGACAATATCAGCCCAGCTTGTCATGCGCCGTCGCCTCCCGTCCAAAACGGGTATCTCAGCTTTTTAAGCTGTTCTAAAACGCCCTGAGCCGTGATGGGCTTTAGCATAAAGCCGCTTGCCCCCGTACTCCATGCATCAAAAGCGTACTCGCTGTAAGCGGTAAGATATACAACATTTGTACGCGGATTTATCTCGAGCAAGGCGCGGCACAAATCCAGACCGCTGGTGTTCCTCAACTCAATATCCAGAAAGGCGAGCGATACGCGGTTTGACTTTGCGTATTCAATCGCGTCCGTTGCATTAGTAAAGCCCATTATCTCGGCGTTAGGCATAACCTTCTCAAGAATAGGCAAACCTCCGCTGAGAATCAGCTTTCTGTCGTCAACCATAATTACATTGGGGCACCCGTCGCTCTGCGCAGCCACAGAGAGCAGCAGATTAACATCCACAGACAAGGCTTCTGAAATACGGGATATCATAGCAGCGTCCGGCAGACGGCTGCCTGTTTCCCAACGGACTACCGTCGAACGTGTAACGTACATTTTATCAGCAAGCTCTTGCTGCGAAAGACCTTTTTCGGTTCTTAGTTTCCTCAGGGTTTCTGAAAAAAACAGCCTCATTACATAATATACTCCAAATTTTTATATCAGCTTTCCCCAATATTATAAACAAATCGACATACAAATGCAAGTTTTTTTCAAAAAATCCCTGTTCCAAAACGGAACACCCCTATTTTTTCTGATACAGGCGTTCAAAAAACGCCTCACAACAAAATTTTATTATTATTCAGCGAGCAGCGGACAATTCGGGTCGGGAAGGTCGTATCTTCCGAACTTTGCGTATGTAACGCACTTTGCTCCTCCCGAACAGCTTAAAGCGTACTTGCAATCCTCGCACTGTTTTGGAACAGGGGAGTTCCTAAGAGCGACAAAATCCGGATGGCTCTGAAAGACAGTCAGCAAGTCGCTGTCGTGAATATTTCCGGATACAACCGGAAGTCTCCGGCACGCCATTACCGAGCCGTCGGCCAACACGGTAATTAGCCTCTCGCCGGCAGTACAGCGGTAAATCTGCTTTTCATCACAGGGCAAAAACTGTAACGCGCGCGCGCAGGATACCATTCCCTTTTTATTTAACTTTGCCGCCTTACCGCTGAGCCGCACAAAGTCTTTAGTCGTTAGTGTAAGGCTTTGATTATCCTCCGCTTCGGGGATTATCACACGGTCGTACCACAGCTTGTTAACATCTAAATCACGGCAAAACCTCGCCAGCCCGGGAAGCTCGCGGAGATTTTTCCGCTGGGCGGTAAAAGACACCGTGACAAAAATATTCTCGGCGCGCAATGCCATAATTCCCTGTACCGCGCGCTTAAAGCTGCCTTTTCCGCGAATCGAGTCGTGAACCTTCTGAGTTCCGTCAAGACTGACCTGAACATAATCCACTCCGCACGACTTAAGCCTGAACGCCTCGCGTCTGCCGATTAAAGTTCCGTTCGTCAGCACAGCGGTAACTATTCCGCGGCGGCGTGCTTCGCTTAACAGCCGGTACAATTCGGGGTGAGTAAGCGGTTCACCTCCGGTAACATTCAAAAAGCCCTTGTAGTTATATGTTTTCAGCAGCTCTTCGTATTGGTCGAGAACCTTAAATAAATCGTCTTTTGTTTCGAAGGCGGTATAGTCGTCCTGATAGCAATGGGTACAGCGAAGATTGCACCGGTGCGTGATGTGCCATTGCAGAATAAACGACCCGCCGGTATTATCGGTAATCTCATTTACCGGAAAATAGTTGTTGCAATAGTCGCACGCCATCTGCTGTTTGTCTATATCAAACCGCAAGCCCGCTCCACAGGTTGGACAATGGATCATATATGTTCCGCCTTTCCGATTTTTTCGCCGTTGATAAAAGTATTTTCGTATAATAATTATATTATAATTTAAACAAGTTTTCAACAAAAACTAATAAAATTATACCAAATTTATCAAAACAATGTAATTTTTTCTGAATACAACAAAATCCGTTGTGCCATGAACATATAAAAAACGCCGGACGCACCCCTTGCGGTGTGTCTGACGTTTTCTTAACGCTCGCCTTCAAGTCCCGTCCGAGCTAAATTATTTGGTTGTTTTTTTGGCAGCTCGGACGGGACTTGAACCCGCAACCTCCCGATAGACAGTCGGGTGTTCCTCACTTTTGAACTACCGAGCCGTGTATGGTGACACCTGCGTATGTTTGATTTAACCAATACTTCTTACTTCGCTTGTTGCGGTGTGCGTGATATTATAAAATCATGAACGCTCTCCCTAAAAATGCCATACTATGGCATTTTTACCTTCGTTTCTTCGCACAGCTCGAAACTAGGCGCGGTCGCCTTCAAATCCCGCAGTTGTCACTGTTTTGTTTTTTCTGAATGGTGACACCTGCGGGATTTGAACCCAGCGTTACCGGATTGAGAGCCCGGCGTCCTAACCACTAGACGAAGGTGCCGTATATGGCAGCTCGGACGTTTGTGTAATTTGAATATACGTTTCACCTCGCTTGATACGGCGTGTTCACAGTTATAACTATGTATAACTCTCTCGCTATAAACGTCACACTGTGACGTTTTCTTAACGCTCGCCTTCAAGTCCCGTCCGAGCTAAATTATTTGGTTGTTTTTTTGGCAGCTCGGACGTTTGTGTAATTTGAATATACGTTTCACCTCGCTTGATACGGCGTGTTCACAGTTATAACTATGTATAACTCTCTCGCTATAAACGTCACACTGTGACGTTTTCTTAACGCTCGCCTTCAAGTCCCGTCCGAGCTAAATTATTTGGTTGTTTTTTTGGCAGCTCGGACGGGACTTGAACCCGCAACCTCCCGATAGACAGTCGGGTGTTCCTCACTTTTGAACTACCGAGCCGTGTATGGTGACACCTGCGTATGTTTGATTTAACCAATACTTCTTACTTCGCTTGTTGCGGTGTGCGTGATATTATAAAATCATGAACGCTCTCCCTAAAAATGCCATACTATGGCATTTTTACCTTCGTTTCTTCGCACAGCTCGAAACTCGGCACGGTCGCCTTCAAATCCCGCAGTTGTCACTGATTTGTTTATTGATTTTATGGTGACACCTGCGGGATTTGAACCCTGCGTTACCGGATTGAAAGTCCGGTGTCCTAACCATTAGACTAAGGTGCCTTATATTCCCGTCTGTCCGGGATGTCAACCGTCTGTCCGATTTGTTGAATTGTTTAACTCTGTGATATTAATATACATCATTTTGAGTTTGAAGCGGTCGCTTAAAATGCGACATTTTTATTTATTTCAAGATTAAGAATAAACCAGAATATTGTTAATGCTTGTATTAAAGACAACCGACAGCACCACCATATTGTCTAAGGTCGGCAGGGCAGTTCCGCGCTGCCACTTATAAATAGCCTGCGGTGTTGAAAAGCCGAAAATCTGCTGCAAATTGCTCACCGTCAATCCGGCTTTCTTTCTGAGCTGCAGGATGTTCTGTCCGGTTGCCGTCATATTGATAACAGGGTAGGCAGACATTTCTTTCACCTCCGAAAATTCAAATTTGTTTTGCAAACAAAAAGCCGCCTGCCCCACATATGAGAGGCAGGCGGTGAATTTTCGCGTGAAAAGACTACTCGGGCGAGTTCAACCGTTTTAATTTACCGTTCTCATATGGGCGCACTTCATAAAAGCCCTCACGTTCTGCGTAGGACACGAAATCTCGCTCATATTCAGTTGCGGTAAATGTGTAACGAATGTTGAACATCTAAATTTCCTTTCCGAGGTCTTGCCTCTCTGTTTTCTGTCGTTATTATATCATCGTAATATTGCTGTGTCAATAAACCTGTAGTATAATCCCCTGACTTTTTAGTTATTTCATAAATCTCTCATCGCGCTCATCCGCGTCGTCCGACAGTTCCAAAATCCGCTCTGTAAATTCGTCTGTCTGCTCGTCGGAAAATTTAAGAAATTCAAGCGTTTCCTCGTTAGTTCCCTTAAAAATCATTGATGTGATTTTATACGCGGAATCAACACGTCTGACGCCGAGGCTCAGTCTGCGTGTGCTGCCGTCGCCTAAAACGTCATATATGTACATAAGAAAAGCGATATTTTCTGTGCCCTTCAGCAAAAAAGATACGGACAATCCCGTAAACTTTCCTCTTGGCGGAACTTCTTTCTGTATTCTTTCAGTCATCATTTCACTTGATTCCGTCAGGAGCAGTTTTATATTTTCTACGCGCTCTTCCTTCGTCACAATTCTTTCTCCTTTTAACTGTAATACTCGTCAGCTTTATCGGACATCGTCATAATTCTATCATAAAACTCATTGTAATCATACACAGGTTTTCTGACATACTCGATAAATTCCTTACATAAAGATATCATAACAACAAATGTCTTTGGATTTACCGCAGGAAAAATGTTATGGCACAATATTGTGTTTATAATATTGTATAATAAAGATTATATTTATGCAAGCAGGTTTTTAATTATTTATAAAATAATTATTCTTTTCTGCCGCATATTTTTGAATCATTGCCGCATCAAGAATATCAACTGTTCCGGCGTTGTTAACATCAGCAACATATATTTAAAGCCGCCGCCGCTTGCGGGGGAGGTGCCGCCCTAAGGCGGCGGAGGGGGCTACGTTTCCAATACCGCCACGTTATGAAACGCAACGGAAAACTCGCGTAAAAACACACGCCGCCCCCTCAGTCAGCTAACGCTGACAGCTCCCCCATGACAAGTAATGGGGGAGCCTTTAAACTAACAACAAACGTTTAATTAACACCGTAGGGGCGGACCCATGTGTCCGCCCGGGGAACGTAAACCGTGTTTACCAAACAATCCGTCATTATCGCGATAAACGGATGTAAATTTCAGCACACAAAACGTTTATATATATCAAATGATATGTTCCTGTCCTGCGGGCAACCGCAAGGGTTGCCCCTACAATGCTACTTATATGTTATTTTGTAGTGACAGGGCTTGCCCCTGTCATTAAAGCAGACGTTTGTTTTCGTCCGAAGATTTGATTTAATTTGATAGCATTAAATGAACGACCTCGGGCGACCGCAATGGTCGCCCCTACAATGTAAAGGAAAATCGCGATATAGGAAACGTCTGCCCCCTCCGTCATTTCGCAGAGCGAAATGCCACCTCCCCCGCAAGCGGTGGAGGCTTAAATGGTTTTTATAGATACGCTGAGTTAAATGGAAACGATGGTGCAAACCCGCATAAACACTGGGGTTTTACATAAAGTTCATTTTAAGACTTAAATGGATATGATGACGCGGATAATTAAACAAGCATATAATAATTTGAGATTTTTTCTTTCAGCGTACATAAAGTTCATTTAAGAACCAAAGGTGGATATGATGTAGAAACCGCATAAACACTGGATTTTTACCATCGTGTTCATTTAAGATTAGGTATCTATAACAGATGGATTTGATGTGTCATTAAACGTATTTGACAAGCTCCATTGTGTATTCCCTTTCCGAATCCTTTGCTTTTGCTTGAAATACCAAGTTCGTTAATTGCTCTCCTGAGGAAACGATATGCGTAATTACCAAACAATCCGATTTAATCGCGATAAATGAACGTATAATTCAGCACACAAAAATCAGTTTGAAATTGTATGTTGTGTTCCTGTTCTGCGGGCGTGCAATGCACGCCCCTACGGCGTAAATTATATGTATGCGTTTTGGCTTATAACGTGGCGTTAAAGGCAAAGCCGCCCCCTCCGTCATTTCGCAGAGCGAAATGCCACCTTTTTCTGGCGAAAACGGCAACCCTTTTGTCACTTCGTGACATTTCCCCTAACAGGGGAATTTCCCGCAAGCGGTGGAGGCTTTAAATCGGGCGGACACATGGGTCCGCCCCTACAATTATTCATTATTCATTATTCATCATTCATTATTCATTACT
>CAMNHG010000019.1 GCA_946539105.1 uncultured Clostridia bacterium
AGAGAGCCACGCGAACCTTTCCCATTCACCACGCCGCATAAAACGAGCTGAAACGATTGACAAAAACATACACAGGTTATCAGCTACAAAAAAGCCCTGCCGACAATGACAGGACTTTTTTACTTTATTTATCCCCCTACTCCTTTTCTTCCTCGAGGTCGTTTATCCGGTGATTGGCGACCTTGATTTTTTCGTCGAGCAGGTTGATGGATTCCTCTGCCTTGAACATTCGCTCGATGAGGTTGTTGTGCTTGTCTACCTTTTTTTCGAGCTGCTCAATGCGGTAGTTGCTCAGCTTGCTTGTCGCCAAAATTCCCCCGAGAGTTCCGCCGAGGGTTCCGATCAGGCTGAGCAGAGCAATGATTACGGATTCTGACATATCGCGCCTCCTTTGCGCGGAATTTCCCCCTATATTTATTATAAAACATTTGTTTGATTTTTGCAAGTACCTGCCGGCTCTTGCTTGATTTATACCGCTCTTGATGATATACTTAAGGCAACAAAATTACGGAGTGGAATATATGGAGTTCAAGCCGATTGCGTATTTGCGCAACGATTTTCCGACAAAGTTCGGTCTGCCGAGGCAGAGCGGAATGGCAAAGAGCCTTGTGTCGCGAGTGGTGATGGAAAAGGAATACCAAAACCCCGAGGCTTTCCGAGGAATCGAGGAATTTGAATATTTATGGCTGTTGGCGGTTTTTGAGCCGGTCGGAAGCCGGAGCCGGTCGCTGACGGTACGTCCGCCGAAGCTGGGCGGAAACAAGCGTATGGGCGTTTTTGCAACGCGTTCCCCGAACCGCCCCAACCCGATCGCGCTTACACGCGTCAGGCTTTTATCCGTTGAGCACGGCTCTGCCGAGGGTACTGTCCTGACCGTATCGGGAGCGGATTTGATGGACGGCACGGCGATACTCGACATCAAGCCCTACCTGCCGTTTGCCGACAGCGTTCCTAACGCCGCGACCGGAGCATACGGAGTTGACAGACAGGCTCTGCTCGAGGTCGAAATACCGGACAGCGTTCAGTCGCTGTTTAACACAGAACAACTCGCGGCTCTTAAGGAAGCACTGGCATTTGATCCGCGCCCGGGCTATAAAGGCGACGGAGAGAGGATTTACGGTTTCGGCTACGGCGGTTATGACATAAAATTCAAGGTAAACAACGGCTTGCTGACGGTAGTCGGCGCAGAGCCGGTGAAAGACAATAAATAAATCACAATATTTTTGTAGGGTTCAGTCTTGACTGAACCGCTGAAAAAGAGCAAACCCCTGTGCTCAAATCGCGGTTCGGTCAAGACCGAACCCTACTTTTTTATTTATTTAAATAAGTTATGTTACTTTACTACAATCGCCTGCTTGAACATCTGCTCGTAACGCTTCTTGACCAAATCCTTTTTGAAGCAGGAAATTGTGCCGGCGGTGGAGTCGCCGAAGTAGTAATTATCTTTGTCGTAGCCCGCGAGCACAAGGCAGTGCTCGTGCATATACCACGAGAATTTATCGCCGATTTTGGTCTTGGCGTTTTCGTCAACGTAGTTTACCGTCCAGGTGTGGTAAACGTAGGGCTCCTGCATATATGTTGTCGCCCAAATCATAACAGGAACACCCTTTGAAACATACTGCTCAACCAAATCGTCGAGCTCGACGTTCTCCAGCGCGTACGCCTTTAGGTTTGATTTTTGATCTTTTAAGTAAGCGTTCATACTCTTTGCCATAGACGGAGCGTACACTCCCCATCCGGCGTATGCGGTACCCGCGAACGCGCTGTACATATCCGGTCCTTCGCCTTCCAAACCGTCCTCGCTTAAAAAAACATACTGACAGTTCAGGTAATTGTCCGCGATTGTGTGCTCGTCCAAATCAAAGCCGAGGGAATTTAAAAGCATTGTGCAGGCGTAGGTTTCACAGCCGGCTTTAAGGTCGTCCATCGCAATCGCCTTGACGCTGTTTATCATATAGCTTTCGGGAACAGACTCGTCCTGCGCCGAAGTCGCGGAAGGCTCAGGCTCGGAAGGTTTTGAATTTGCCGCGGAAACGCAGGCGGCAATTATTATAAGCGCGATAATTAAACCCGCAAGCACAGCGAGTACCTTGAGTTTTCTTTTTTTTGCGCGCGTAAGCCTGAAGTTCTTTAAAGACTTTATGCGGTATTGCGCGTCCCTCAGCTTCCGTTTAATCATATTATCCCACTTTTGTTACTGTATGGTTTGCGTCTTCGGTATCTAAGCAATCCGAGCTCTTAACTGCTTCATCGGCGGTTTTTGCCTTGCCGTTAAGCTCGGTATAACCATAGAACACGAACCTGCCGCCCGAGAAAAATCCGTCGCGGCTCAACTCGGCGGCTCTGTAATATTTTTGGGTGTTGTTTGAGTAAACAACCACCAGCTTGTTAAAGGTCTGATCCTTTTTGTTTACCGAAAAATACACCTCTGAAATTTCGGTTTTATCTCCGTCCTTAATGTCGGAATCTATTGTTGAGGCGTTCCGGGCAAAATAATCCTTGACCGCCTCAAGGTTGTTCTTCGCGCTGTCTGCCGACAAAACCTCGGGCTGTACCATAAGGTACTGAACCGGCTCGCCTGTCAGCAAAATTCCCTTTTGCTCGGCTGATTTGTTATCGTCGGAGTAGCGAAGCTCAACGGGGTCGCCCTCCTTTAGGTCTTCGGTTTTTGAAAACTCAAAGAAAATCGAGGTAAAATAGCTGCCCTTCGAATCGTAAACGCGGATTGAGGTATCGTAAAAGCTGCCGTTTTCGAGCGTATAATCGCCGATTTTTGTCTTAAAGCTGTCCACGCCGACGGTGATTTTGTCGTCGCCCGGCACACTGATAATCAGGTTATTATCTTTGATGTAGTCAAGAACGTTAACCTCGGCAGGTTTTTTAAGCTCCAGCTTTTGTTCGCCTACATAATCGGCGAGTTTAAGCTCAAAGGTCTTTTCGCCTTTGTCAACGATCATACCGATGGTTTTTTCCTCGCGCGCAATGGCGTTTTTCGATTCCGAATCGTCCGGCCAGCTCAGCTTTACCCTCAAAACGTCATCCTTGCTCAGCTTGTCAAAATGAACCGCGTTTGTACCGCTTCCGCTGCCGTCTCCGTCCTTGACCGAATACTCGAGTTCGGCGAAGTACAAAAGCCTGTCGACCGCCCCCGTAAGCACCAGCTCGTCGGAATCCTCTTTTTTGCAGTCCTCCGTAAAAGCACCGCGGTCAAGCGTTATTGAGCCCGAAAGGTTGCCGTCGTACTGAGCTTTGTCGTCAAAGGTTACGGTAATGTATTTTGTGACGTCGGTCTTGGGTGACGCAGCCGGAATAATCACCGCGAAAACCAGCACCAGAATCAATGCCGACAACAAAACACCCGTTGCCGAGGCGGTGATTATAACCCTTGTTTTTTTAGGCAAATTTTTGAATTTTTCAACTATTCCGTTCATATTATCTCCTCATTACCCTATCATTCCACTGTATATTGTACTGATTTTGCTGAAAAAGTCAAGCATTGCGCGCCCGCGCGAAAAAAAGCCGGGGAGCTGTTCGCGTTTGTGTGCACAGCTCCCCTTAAATGCAGATAATATTTTGATTATTTTACAAGCCCTTCGAGCGTGTGGAACAGCGCGTCAGGCTCAACCGGCTTGCTGAGGTGGGCGTTTAGTCCCGCCTGCATACTTCGCTGAACGTCCTCGTCAAAGGCGTTTGCGGTCAAGGCTATAATCGGAACCGCAGCCGAGTCCGGTTTATCCATTGAGCGTATAGCCCTTGTCGCCTCAAGTCCGTCCATCTCCGGCATGCGCATATCCATAAGAATCGCGTCGTAGTAGCCGGGCTCGTTACCGGCGAACATATTGACCGCCTCAAGACCGTTTTTAGCGTGGTCAACAAGCATCTCGCGCATCGAGAGCACCATCATCATAATCTCGGCGTTAACGTCCATATCCTCGGCGAGCAAAATCCTTTTGCCTTTCAGATTTGCGGTTTTCTTAATCAGCTGAGCGTTTTTCTTTTTTAACGCCTCTTTGAACTTCTCCATTACGGTCGTTGCGAACAGCGGCTTGGAAACAAAGGAATCCACGCCTGCACCCTCCGCCTCGTCGGCAACATCGTCCCAGCTGTAGGAGGTCAGGATTATAACGGGTGTTTCGCTTCCGACAACCTCCCTGATTCTGCGTGTGGTCTCGATTCCGTCAAGCTCCGGCATTTTCAGGTCAACCAAAATCAGGTTGTACGGCTCGCGTCTGGCGTAACGCACCTTTGCCATTTCAATGCCCTCGGCTCCGCTTTGAGCGGTCTCGCAGCTTACGCCTACCTGTCCCAAAACAACGCCGGCGTGCTCGCAGGCGATAGGATCGTCGTCGATAACCAGTACGCACATATCCTTGGGACTGATAAATCCGCTGTTGTCGCTGCCGACGCGGTCGGAATCGAGCAGGGTTACGGTTACCGTAAAAGTAGTGCCCTTGCCCTTTTCGCTCTCGACCTCAATGTCGCCGTTCATCATCTCGACAATGCTCTTTGTAATCGGCATTCCGAGTCCGGTGCTGCCGTATTTGCTTGTTGAGGAAGCGTCCTCCTGCGAAAAAGCTTCGAATATATTAGGCAAAAATTCCTTGCTCATACCTACGCCCGTGTCGGTAATTATAAAGCGTATGGTAGATTTTCCGTTGTACCGGGCAACCGCCTCGACCGTCATAGTCACGCTGCCGCCCTCGGGCGTAAACTTAACGGCGTTGCCGAGAATATTAATCATCACCTGGCGCAGCTTCATATCGTCGCCGATGTAATAATCCCTGATATCGCCGCGCATATGACAGTCATACCGCAAGCCCTTGTCGCGGCATTGACCTCCGGCGATGGTGTTGACCTGTGCGAGCGTGTTCGCAAACGAGAACTCCTCGCTTTTTATTGTCACTCTGCCCGACTCAATACGGCTCATATCCAAAATGTCGTTTATGATACCGAGCAGATGATGAGCGGAGGTTTTTATTTTTTCAAGGTGCTCCCTTGTTGTGTCGGAAATTCCCGAATCGGACAGCGCGATGTTGTCGAGACCGATAATCGCGTTCATCGGGGTGCGGATTTCGTGGCTCATATTCGATAAGAATACCGTCTTTGCCTTGTTGGCGTTTTGAGCCTCGGTAAGCGCGTTCGAGAGTGCTTCCTTTTGCTCCATCTCCTTGCGAACCTTCTCTGTTACCTCGCTGTGGTAACCTCTGAGCACCTGCTTTTTATCCGTTCCCGTATTCATCGTTCCGCCGCAGCGAACATATATTATTCCCTTTTGGGGATGACACCAGCGGTAGATGTTCTCGGACAGCTTTCCCTGCAGCATTTCATCAACGCTGTTGTGTACCGACTCCAAATCCTCGGGGCAAATCCGCGAATACCACGCGTCGTAAACCTCGTTCGGTGAAAGCTCCTTGCCGCTGATTCCCAAAAGCTCGAGCATTTTGACGTTGCCGGTCATCTCGGGGGCTTTGCCGTCCTCCAAAAAGATGTGCCAAACGCCGAAGCCCGCGTTGGCGAGAATTTCATCGGTCTCCTCCAGAGCGTCCATACTGCGGGCAAGCTCCCGGGTCTTTTCCTCAAGGGCGATTCTCGCCGCCTCCTGCTCGCGCATTCTTGCCTTCGCGGTCTTTGCGCCGCGCAGCAAAAGTATTATTATCAACGCGGCTACCGCGAATATAATCGCGCCGAACAGCCAAAAGTTATCTATCAGCAAGTCGGCAACGGTGTATTTGTGGAGCTCGTCGGTATAGCGGTACGCGCGGCTTCTGGCGTAGTCGTCTCCGATTACGTTGATTCCGCGGTTTATGAGCTTTAGCAAGCCCTCGTTGCCGATTTTTATACCAAAGTAACGCGCGTCGTCAATTCCGAGCGGATACATACTCAGGTCGCTGTATTTTCGGTTTTTCAGGATTTCATACGCGCGAAGTCCGTTAAGCGTAGTCAAATCCGCCTCTCCGTGAAGAACAGCCTCAAGGCAGGCGTCTATTGACGGATAGAGCTTAACCTCCGCCTGCGGATAATTGGTCTTGACAAAATACCGCTGCATACTGTTGTTTTCATTAACGGCAAATACAGCGTCGCTGTTTTCGTTAAGCGTTCCCTTGTAGACAAGCTCTGTGGGAGAGGAAGCAACTGTGTTTGTCTGGTAAATTCCGCTCTCCTCCGAATAGTACAAATCTCCGCCCACAGGAAACGCCATATCGACGTCTCCGTTGTTGACGGCAACAACCATATCGTCGTAGTTTTCATAGCCCGTATAGCTTATTTCTACCCCGGTTATTCCGAGGCTTTCAAACATCTTCGGCAAAATATCCTTGACGATACCCGTCACCTGTCCGTCTTTTGTGCGGTCGCAGTAGGGTAGGTAGTCGAGCAGGTATCCCACCTCAACCTTGTCGTGGGTTTCAAGCCAATTCTTTTCCGCAGCAGAAAAAGCCCTGCTCATCATACTTACGGAGTAGTATTTGGAATTCAACGCACTGAGGTAATTCGGCTCCTCGGCGGCAAGCATTGTCTGGGCTGTGTTGAGCTCCTTTAAAAGCTGCGGCCGCTTTGCGCTGACGCAAAGATAATAATCGGACGAACCGATTGTGCATAGCACCTCTGTTTTATCTCTGTCGAGCGTTCCGTCGCCCTCAACCGCCATAACATCGGCGGCGCGGTTATCGAACGCGTTAAACAACTCTTCATAATCCGCAAACTTCACAACCTCGGCTTTAATATGATGACTGTCTAAAAATTTGTTGAGAGCATCGACTATCGCGCTGTCAAGAACAGCGATTTTCTTTCCGTTCAGCGTAGACGGTTCGGCTGTTATGCCGTCGTCGTCGGCATGCTTTACAAGGTTATAGGTTTCGTGTCCCATAGCGTTGTCGGGATACAGGATTTTTCCCGCGCGTTCTTCCTTCCACGCAAGTCCCGCAAGCATATCAACCTCTCCGTCAAGGAGCTTTTGGTATAAGTCGGCATATTCGCCGTAAACGTATTCGTATTTCCAGCCGGTATACTCGGACAGCTTGCGGTAATACTCATAGGCGTAGCCGTTCTTTACCGCGTTGTCGCGCGCACCCTCCTGAAAAATCTCATTCTCGTAATAGCCGACCTTGACAACCTTAATATTATCGTTTTCGGCTGACACGGAAACAGCGCATACCGAAAAAAATACGGCAAGCAGTATAAAAAGCGAAAGCGTTTGTCTGAGCATTAATTTGGTTTTGCACTTTGTCACAGCAAAAACCTCCCGGATAACAGTTTACGGTTTCGGAATTAAGTCCAAAACCGGGCAAATTCGCGCAATTCAAAGTTATTATACTCTAATTATACTTTATTGCTGAAAAAACGCAATAGGGCAAATAAATTTTAAGAAATTTCATTTTATTGTTGTAATTTACCGTATAAATGTTATATAATTGACTTATAAACAGAAAGGAGATAAACAATGGAAGAAAAGAAAAAGAACCCAACCCTTCGCTGGAAGATAATTTCCGGAGTGCTGGCGGTTGCGTTGATTACGGTGTCCTGCCTTTACGCCTTCGGAGTTGGCAAGCCTGCCTGCACAAACACAAACGGCGGACAGTCATCCGCGGCCGAGACCGTTGCCGCGACAGAGGCTGCTAAGACCGATGACGCGCTCTCGCTTTGGACAGACACCGCTCCGCTGAAAAAACAGCTGACTGACTTTATGAAGTCAATCACCGCCGAGGGCTCAAACGACTTTATCCCTGTTAAAGACCGTATCGCGGTGTTTGATATGGACGGTACTCTCTGTTGCGAGACCGATCCCGGTTACTTCGACCACAAGCTGCTGTACTACCGCGTCACCGAGGATCCCGATTACAAGGACAAGGCAAGCGACGAAGAAAAGGCAGTTTGCGAGAAAATCAAGACCTACTTTGAAACGGGCGAGTACCCCAAGGGACTTGACGTTGAGCACGGCAAGGCTGTTGCTACGGCGTTTAAGGGAATGACTCCCGAGGAGTTTGACGCTTACGTTAAGAAGTACAAGGAACAGCCGACAATCGGCTACAACAATATGAAGTACGGCGAGGCGTTCTACAAGCCTATGCTTCAGGTAGTTGATTATCTGCAGGCGAACGACTTTAAGGTTTATGTAGTCAGCGGAACCGACAGACTTATCACACGCGGACTCTGCGACGGTGTTCTCGACATTCCGCCGAGCCAGATGATAGGCTCAGACGAATCCTTTGTTGCTACAAACCAGGGCGACAAGGACGGACTCGACTACACCTTCAGCAAGGACGACAAGGTTATCACCGGCGGAGAGTTCATAATTAAGAACCTCAAGATGAACAAGGTAAGCGTTATCGAGCGCGAAATCGGCCAGCAGCCGGTGCTCTGCTTCGGCAACAGCTCGGGCGACGGAGCTATGGCGAACTTTACCATCACAAACAACAAATATCAGAGCGGCGCGTACCTGCTCTGCTGCGACGACCTCGAGCGAGAGAACGGCAATCAGAAGAAAGCCGACTCTATGCGCGAGAGCTGTGAGAAAAACGGCTGGACTGCTGTTTCGATGAAGGACGACTGGAAAACAATCTACGGCGACAACGTTACAAGAAAAGCCGCGTAAAACTTCATAAAAACAAAAAATGTAGGGTTCGGTCAAGACCGAACCCTACATTTTATTTGCATTAATTTAAAATTTCACTTTTCGGGTTGGACACTTTTGCGCCAACCCGTTTTTTTCGCTTATTACAATTTGTCGTCGTAATGCGCGCGTTCGCCGCCGATGTATTTCGGTCTGGTTCTGGCGGCGAGCAAAATCGCGTTGCCGATATGGTCAATGCTCAGCCTTACCGGAACCGCCACTCTCTTTAGGTGCATACCGATAAGCGTTCCGCCGATGTCCATTCCGGCGTCGGCTTTAATCTCCTCAAGAGCGACAGGGTTTTTGAAGGTCTTGTACGCGGTCGTCGCAAACGAACCGCCTGCCTTGGGCTGGGGCACAACGTTTACGATCTCGGCGTTCGGCACGGCGTCACGCTCAACAATAATCGCGCGGTTGAGGTGCTCGCAGCACTGGGCGGCGAGGTACACTCCGCAGTCGGTCAGCGCCTCGTAAATTCCCTTGAACACCGCCTCGGCGGTTTCTAAGCTTGAATTGTGTCCGATAACTCCGCCGGCAACCTCGCTCGACGAGCAGCCGATTACCATTATGTCTCCGGGCTTAAGATTTGCCTTTACGCAAAGCTCCGTCGCGGCGAGCCTTGCCTGGTCAAACAGTTCTCTGTTCATAAAATCATCTCCGACTTTTGTTATGTAAATAGTATAACACAAAAAGTTTTAAAAATAAATACCGGTTTATTGCATAAAACACTGCAATTTTTCCGTTTTTGGGCTTATAAGTGGAGGGAGGTGAATGTCATTATCCGGGTTTCGGCATAAAATGTATTAGCGCTGACAAGCGCAGATTTTAAAATTACGGCAAACCCGAATACGGTTTTATGAAAGAAAAGGCTATTAAATGGTTAAAGGCTGCGGGAATTCGCGCGCTTAAAACAGCCGCGCAGACCGCGGTTGCGATTATCGGCACGGCGGTGCTGTTTGACGAGGTCAACTGGGCGGCAGTAGGCTCGGCTTCGCTTTTGGCTGCGTTGTTGTCGCTTTTGACCTCGCTCGGCGGACTTCCCGAGCTTGAAAAGAAAGATTAAATCAAGGAGGTACTATGGGTTTATCAGGAAAAAAAGGCGTTGACATTTCCTCGCTGAACGGAAATGTCAGCATTGAAAAAATCAAAAACGCGGGTTATGACTTTGTTATGATTCGCTGCGGCTACGGCTCCGATTTATCGGTTCAGGACGACAATCAGTTTGAAAACAACGTTAAAAAGTGCGAGGCGGCAGGCGTTCCGTGGGGAGCTTACCTGTACTCCTACGCGCTGAATATTGAGGACGCCGTGAGCGAGGCAAGGCACGTTATAAGGCTCTTAAAGGGCAAAAAGCCGACTATGCCCGTAGCGTTTGATATGGAGGACGCCGACGGCTATAAACGCCGCAACGGTATGCCCTCAAACAAAATGCTCGTTGACATCTGCAAACGCTTTTTGGCGGAGCTAAAGCGCGTGGGGTATTACCCGATGCTCTACGCTTCGCTGAGCTGGCTGAATAATCAGCTAAACGACCCGAGCCTGCTTAACGCATACGACGTATGGGTGGCGCAGTGGAACTCAACCTGCGACTACCGCGGAAGCTACGGATTGTGGCAGTACGGCGGCGAGACGAACTTTTTGGAGAGCAACAGCATATCGGGCGTCGGCGTAATCGACAAGGACAAGTGCTATAAGGATTACCCGACGATTATCAAAAACGGCGGTTACAACGGCTGGAAAAAGCAAACCGGAAAGGTTCTCGACCAAACAGGCTACAAAATGCTCGACCGAGGCACGGGAGTTTTGGCTCTTAAGGAAATGCTCCTGCTGGCGCGTCAGCTCAAAATTACCAATCAGGGTATGGACGAGAACGGTGTGTTCGGCGACGGCACGCAAATCGCGGTTAATCAGGTGCTCAAAAAGGGCGGTTACGTTCAAAACGGAATCGCCGGCGACAATTTTATAAAGTATCTTGCGAAGCTGATCAGAGAAAAAGCAAAGTAAATTCTTGCTAAGCCGCCCTGTGTATGGTATAATAACCGTAAAATTACGGTTATTATAGAAATATATTTGCCCGCCCGGTTTGTCGCTGCGCGACAACGGGCGATGGCTGATTTTACCATAAACTCCAAAGGACTTTATGGTAAAATAATACCATCACAGGGCGGAGGTTTTTATTATGTTCAGAAAAATGCGTAGATTTAAACAGCAGATTTCCGACGAAAAATGCGTTGAGATTTTAACAAACGAGCCGCGCGGAGTGCTCGCACTTTACGGCGAGGACGGCTACCCTTACGCCCTGCCGCTAAACCACCTTTACCACGACGGCAAGCTGTACTTTCACTGCGCCGCCGAGGGGCACAAGATTGACGCGATCAAGGCGAATCCGCGTGCTTCGTACTGCGTAATGGACAAGGGCTTTCGCAAAGAAAACGAATGGGCTTTGAACATTAACAGCGTGATTGTTTTCGGCACAATACGCTTTGTTACCGATAAAGATAAAATGCTCACGCTTTTGCGCAAGCTCGGCAACAAGCACTATCCCACTCCCGAGGCTGTTGAGCACGAGATTGAACGCGATTTTAAAAGGGTTTGTATGTTTGAGCTGAGCATTGACCATATGACCGGCAAGCTGGTTAACGAATCGTGAGGGAATAACTATGTTAAATATCAGACGCTTTTTTAACATTCTCAAACGCACAGGTCTGCTCCATATGTTCACCGGGTTTATAATTTGTTACTTCGCCGCGGCACTGGTGCTGTTTTTGGTTGAGCCGCAGGTGACAAGCTACGCGGACGGACTTTGGTTTTGCTTTGTCGCGTTTTCGACAATCGGCTTCGGCGACATCACCGCCGTCACGCTAACAGGCAGGATTGTCGTAATTTTAATCACAATTTACGCAACGGTGGTGCTCGCGATGATACCCGGCGTTGTGGTAAGCTACTATACGGAATATCTAAAGGCAAAGGAGAACGAGACAATCTCAACCTTCCTCGAAAAGCTCGAGCGTCTGCCGGAGCTTTCCAAGGAGGAGCTTGCGGATATATCGAAAAAAGTTAAAAGGTTCAATAACAAAAGATAAAACAAACCGCTGTAACTAAGCTCCGGCTTAAATTACAGCGGTATTTTTATGTATTTTAATTTTCCGCCTCGGCGGTTTCTACCGAATATTCGCTTACGTTCAAAACCGTCTCGCCGTCAATTTGCAGTGCAACCGGACGGTCAAACTTTACGGTTACGTTCTTGCCGGTAAAGGTCTTTACTATTTTTTCCTTCTTAACGTGCTCGCCCTTGAAGATTGTCGGGAAAGCGATAAGCGTTCCCAGCTTGCCCTTGCCGAACATTACCATTGTGGTGACGGTACGCTCGGGGTTAAGTCTGTCCTGACCGGGAGTCGCCATCATTCCGCCGCCGTAAAACCTGCCGTTCATTGTCGGTGCGAGCCAGACCTTTTCGTACTTATGGGTAACGCCGTCAACGGTGATTTCCGCGTTGGTGGGCTTGTAGTGGAACAATAGTCCCTGAATTGCGATTGAGGTGTAGTTAATTTCCTTGGTGATATCGCTTGAACGCCGGCGGTCACCCTCCTCACAACAGTAACCGTCGATTCCATAGCCTATGCCGTTGACGAAAAGTCTTTTCATACCGTTAACCTTAACTGTCGGAAGGTTGACAATGTATTTATTAATCTCAACAGGGCCGTCCTCGGCGGTTTTTCCGAGGTCGTTAAAGAAGTCGTTGCCCGTACCTGTGGGATAAAAATAAACCTTATTGCCGTTGTCAAAGCCTGCTTCATTCGCGTCGTTTACAAAGTGATTGAGCGTGCCGTCGCCGCCGCAAATGCAGATTTCATCTTCGGGCTGCAGCTTGCCGAAAAACTCCTTGTAGTCGTCAATCGAAAAGACGTCAACAAAAACAAGGTCCTTGTCCTTCCAGATTTCTCCGACCTTTCGCGCGGTTCCGCCGCCCTTGCCGTTGTTCGATTTGTTGTTATAAAGCACGTAAGTTTTCATTTTTACACCCCTTCTAACTCTTTAAGCCGTTTGGTCATCATCTCCGCCGCCATATCGCCGAGCTCGTTTGTTTTGAGCGACTTCACGGTTTCAACCGGGATAACTCCCACTACGTCCATATTGACCTCGCTTTTGTGAAGCGGAAAATTCTTTTGAATTTCAAACGTTCCCTTAACTGTCATAACCACCACCGGGACGTTTGCCTTTTGCGCGATTTTGAACATCGCGTTGTGGAACGGCAAAAGCTCCTTGCCGTAGTTGCGCGTACCCTCGGGATAAACCGCTACGCTCGCGACGTCGTCGGTAATCAGCTTTGACGCGCGCTTTACGGTTTTAATCGCGTTGCGCGGATTTTCGCGGTCGATCGGCATAAAGCAGCAGCGGTGGATTATCCTGCCGTAGATTGGCACCTTGAAGTTTTCGGGCTTTGAGATAAACGACAGGTTTTCCTTCGCGAAGATATGCCACGAAAGAATCGGGTCAAACTTTGAGCGGTGGTTGCAGACGAGTAAAAATCTGCCCTTGGGGAGATTTTCTTTACCCGTTACCTTGATGTGGATTCTGATAATTTTAACCGCAAGCGCGGTTGAGCTGTTCAACAGCCAGCGGAAATATTTGCTGTCGCGCTCATACTCCTTGTTCATATTTACAAAGAGCGGGCTGACGGCGATTAGCAAACAGTAGGCGAGCAAAAGCGATATAAGCCCCAGCAACACCCAAAGGATAATATATAAAACTATCATTTTAACACTCACTTTTTATAATTATACAGGCGAAAAAACAAAATTATCACGCCTAAGATTTATTATAATCATATTTCGACAAAAAAGCAATATTTTTGATAAATTTCTTAATCGGTACATATTGCAAAAAGAGCCGCCGACCAAAGTCAGCAGCTCACTGTTAATTGTTAATTGTTAATTGGTTTTACTTTTCCTCGGCAACTACATCGCGGATAACCTTTGCGATGTGGGGCCTGGTGAGTCCGAATTTATCGAGAAGCTCCCAAGCAGGGCCGCTGAAACCGAAGGTGTCCTGAACGCCGATTTTTGTAACTTTAACGGGACATTCCTCGGCAACAACCTGGCATACCGCGTCGGCGAGTCCGCCTACAACGTTATGCTCCTCAACGGTGATGATTCTGCCGGTCTCCTTTGCCGCCTTGGTGATAATCTCGCGGTCAATCGGCTTGATGGTGTGGATGTTAATAAGTCTTGCGTTAATGCCCTCTGCCTCGAGCTCCTTAACCGCCTTAAGAGCCTCGTTAACAACAAGACCTGTGGCGATTACGGTAACGTCGTTACCCTCGTGAAGGGTGATGCCCTTGCCCAGCTCAAAGCTGTAGGTCTCGGGATCGTTGAAGCTGTCGATTGCGAGTCTGCCGAGTCTGATATAAACAGGGCCGTTGTACTCGATAGCCGCCTTTGTAGCCGCCTTCATCTCCCAGTGGTCGGCAGGGTTAAGAACTACCATACCCGGGATTGCGCGCATAATGCCCATATCCTCAACGCACTGGTGTGTCGCGCCGTCCTCGCCGGTAGAAATACCTGCGTGGCTGCCTGCGATTTTAACGTTGAGTCCGGGATAAGCAACCGAGTTGCGGATTTGCTCAAAAGCTCTGCCTGTCGCGAACATAGCGAACGAAGCCGCTACGGGGATTTTACCTGCCGCAGCCATACCTGCCGCAACGCCGATCATATTGCCCTCGGCGATACCGCAGTCAAAAAATCTGTCGGCGTATTCCTTTTGGAAAATGCTTGTTTTTGTGGCAGCCGCCAAGTCGGCGTCAAAAACCACGATGTCCTTATTATCCTTAGCGAGCTCGCAGAGTGCTTCTCCGAAGCTCTCTCTTGTCGCCTTCTTAATTATCTCAGCCATCAGCACTCGCCCTCCAGTTCCTTAATCTGAGCCTCAAGCTCGGCGGTAGCCGCCTCGTACTGCTCCTTGTTGGGAGCAACGCCGTGCCAGCCGACCTGATTTTCCATAAACGACACGCCCTTGCCCTTTACGGTCTTTGCAAGGATTGCCGTGGGCTTGCCCTTAACGGTTCTCGCCTTGTCAAGAGCGGACTTAATCTGCTCAAAGTCGTGACCGTCAATCTTGATTACCTCAAAGCCGAATGCTTCAAACTTTTTGTCGAGCGGTTCAATGCCCGCTACATCCTCAACAGCACCGTCAATCTGCAGGCCGTTCTGGTCTACAAAGAGCACAAGGTTGTCGAGCTTGTTGTGAGAAGCGAACATTGCCGCCTCCCAAACCTGGCCTTCCTCAACCTCGCCGTCGCCGAGGACTGTATATACACGATAGTCTTTCTTGTCCAGCTTTCCTGCGAGAGCCATTCCGCAAGCGGCGGAAACACCCTGTCCGAGCGAGCCTGTGCTCATATCAACGCCCGGAGTGCCCTTCATATCGGGGTGTCCCTGGAGCATCGCGCCTACATGGCGAAGCGTTGTAAGCTCGTTCCAGTCAAAGTAGCCCTTAAGTGCCAATACCGCGTAAAGACTGGGGCAGCAATGTCCCTTTGACAAAACAAAACGGTCTCTGTCCTCCCACTGCGGATTTTTCGGATCAACCTTCATCTCTTTATAATAGAGATAAGTAAAGATATCCGCCGCGGAGAGCGAGCCGCCCGGGTGACCTGATTTTGCGTGATAAGTGCCGAGGATTGCTCCCTGTCTTGCTTTTGCGGCAAGAATTTTCAGCTGCCTGATTTCTGAACTATCCATAAAAAACCATCCTTTCCGCGCGTTTGTAAGCTCAGCGTTTAATATCCCCAGTAACACGAGCCGTTTTGCGACAAATTTCGCGATTCAAAACGCACGTAGCTAAATATATTATACACCATATTGTTAAAAATTCAACAAATGTTTTGCGATTATTTGATGATAATCGAAAATTGTTGTAAAATACCTAATAACATCCTTGAAACATTTGAGATTTGTGGTATAATTTTTATATGATAACATTCAAAAAGCTAACTGCGGAGGTTGTTTTATGCTTCTTACAGCCGATGTCGGCAATACAAATATAAAGCTCGGTTTATTTGACGGCGAAGAACTCAGGTACAAGATGAGGTTTTCGACCGATACGCGAAAGACCAGCGACGAGTTTGCCGTTGTTTTGCACTCGTTCTTTCAGGTTTACGGAATTGACGTAAACCATATTGACGCGTCAATTATCAGCTCGGTTGTACCCAAGGTAACCCAGCCGCTCAGAGAGGCGATAAAAATTGTCGCCGGAGTTAAAAGCTACATTGTAGGTCCCGGACTAAAAACCGGAATGGATTTGAAAATCGACCGCCCCGAAACCCTCGGCGGTGATATTGTTTGCGGCTGCGTAGGTGCTTTTAAAAAGTACGGCGGACCGTTGATTATGATTTTTATGGGCACGGCGACGGTTATCGCCTATGTTGACGAAAACTTCGCCTATCACGGCGGCGTTATCGCCCCGGGCGTTGGAATTTCGCTCGACGCGCTTACACAAAACGGCGCGCTTCTGCCGTCGGTGGATTTGCTCGCGCCTAAAAACGTTATTTGCACCAACACCGTTGACTGTATCCGCTCGGCGGTGACCTACGGCAACGCCTGCATGCTCGACGGACTGATTGACAAGTTCTGCGAGGAAAAGGGCACGGATTGTAAATTTATCGCAACAGGCGGACTTGCGGGGAAAATAATCTGCAACTGCCGCCATGATATTACTTACGACGAGAATATCATCCTCGACGGAATGTACAACATATATCAAAAAAATAATAAAAACAGATACAAATAAGGCTTTGCCTTTTTGTAAATAAATTTGCGTTTCACCTGCGGAAAGTGAGCAGGGAAACAGCAGGAGGTTTTTTTAATGACAAAAGCAAAAAACACACAGCAGAGCAAGACGTTTAAGCTTGTGGGACTGGCAATTCTGACAGCAATTATCATTGTGCTGCAGGTAATTACGACCTACTTCCCCACCAAGCCCTTTGCCATTACACTGGCTTTGATTCCCATTGTAATCGGTGCGGCACTGTTCGGTAAAGGCGCAGGTGCTTATCTCGGCGCGGTATTCAGCGTTGTTGTAATCATTATGTGCGTTATCGGTGCTGACGTAGGCGGTGCGATGGTATGGAACGCGAATCCGTTTATGTGCGTTGTGCTCTGTATGTTAAAGGGCTCGCTTGCGGGCTTTGTGGCAGGTTTGGTTTATAACGCGCTGAGCAAAAAGAACCAAATCCTCGGAGCGGTTGCGGCTGCGTTCTGCGCTCCGGTTGTTAACACAGGTATTTTCATCATCGGTCTGCTCCTTTTCTTCAGAGAGACTTTGCAGGCTTGGTCAGGAGAAACCGATATTCTCTTCTTCGCGGTTATCGGACTTACCGGAATCAACTTCCTTGTTGAGCTCGGAGTTAATATGGTATTGGCTCCCGTAATCGTAAGAATTATCAACGCAATCAGAAAATCTTCAAAGTAATTTATATAAACCATTTGGCTTCAAAGGCGGGTTGTTTATGAAAAACAAAATTCTCTCAATCCTGTTAAGTTCAAAGGACTATGTTTCGGGGCAGGTGCTTGCCGAGGAACTCGGCGTGTCGCGTCAGGCTGTCTGGAAGGGCGTAAACGCCCTAAAGGAGAGCGGCTATGACATTGCCTCCACCCCCAACAAGGGCTACAAGCTGGTATCTCCGCCGGAGTTTTTGAACGCCGAGGCGATTAAAAACGAGCTTAAAACCGAGCTTATCGGCAGAGAAATAATTGTGCTTGACTCGGTTGACTCCACAAACGACTACCTTAAGGAGCTGGGCAACAACGGCTGCCGCGAGGGCGTTGTTGTTACCACGCGCGAGCAGAAAAAAGGCAAGGGCAGAATGGGCAGGGTTTGGCAGAGCAAGCGCGACGAAAACCTCGCGTTCTCCTTCCTGCTCCGTCCAAAGATGGCACCCGGCGGCGTTGCGGCGATTACCCCCTTGGCAGGGCTTGCGGTGTGCAGGGCTCTGCGCGAGACAACCGGACTTGACTGCCGCATTAAGTGGCCGAACGACATTATTGTCGGCAAGAAAAAGATTGTCGGAATCCTCACCGAAATGGCGGCGGAGTTCGACGCGGTTGAGTACATAATCACCGGAATCGGCGTGAATATTGACCAAGCGGTTTTCCCCGAGGAAATTGAATATAAAGCAACTTCGATTTTGCTCGAAACCGGCAGACATTACGACAAAAACCGCCTTCTCGCCAAGATTTTGACCTGTCTTGAAAAGGAGCTTTTGAGCAACAACCTGCGCCTGTCACAGACCGCCTTAGAAGAGTACAGCGACCTTTGCGCGACAATCGGCAAGGGGATAACCTTTAGCAGAGGTTCGCGGAAGATTAACGGTATGGCTGTGGGCGTTGCCGAAAACGGCGAGCTGAAGGTTATGCTTTCCGACGGCAGTATTTGCTCGGTTTATTCGGGCGAGGTCACCGTTCAGGGAATATATTAAATTTAAAACACAAAGCCGGTTTAAGCAAAATCGCTTAAACCGGCTTATTTTAAAAGCTGCCGGCATTTTTACCGGCAGCTTTTGTTTGTTATTCCGCTGTTAATTGTTCATTGTAAATTATAAATTGTCTTATGCGTCGCGTCCGCAGCACTTTTTATATTTCTTTCCGCTTCCGCAGGGGCAGGGAT
>CAMNHG010000020.1 GCA_946539105.1 uncultured Clostridia bacterium
TGAGTGATGTTTACTCCGCCGATGATTCTGGCGAGTTCGTTTACTCTGCCGACGTGGTCGAGGAGTGAAACCTCGGTGAAGGTTCTGTCGTTTTCAAACTGCTTTTCAATGAGGTAGTGCGAGTCCGCCAAAGCCGCAATCTGTGCCTGGTGGGTTACGCAGAGAACCTGCCGTGAGTTTGAAACTTCCTTTAGCTTTAAGCCGACCTTTTCTGCCGCCGAGCCTGAAATTCCCGTGTCCACCTCGTCAAAAATCAAAGTGTCAACGGTGTCGGTTGAGGCGAGAACGGTTTTTATAGCGAGCATCATTCGCGAAAGCTCGCCGCCCGAGGCGATTTTTGCTACGGGGCGCGGTTTTTCGCCGGGATTCGCGGAGATTAAAAGCTCCGCCTTGTCAATACCCTTCGGCGATAAATCCACCGCTTCAAACACCGGGACAAGCTCGACGTTAGGCATATTCAGAAACCGCATTTCGTCCCTTACCTTTTCGGCAAAGTCGGCGGCAGCGGATTTTCTCGTTTTGCTTAATTTTTCAGCCGCTTCAAGCGCGAGGCTTTTTGCTTTATTGCATTCGGCGATAAGCTCATCGCGGTTTTTATCGTAATTTACAAGCTCGTCGAGCCTTGCCTGCATTTCATCCGCGAGCTTCGGCAGCTCGTCGCTTGCGCAGTTGTACTTTCTGCAAAGGCGGTTGATTAAATCAAGGCGTTCCTCAATCTCCTCAAGCCGTGCGGGATCGCTCTCGAGACTGTCTATCATATCCGATACCGACTCGGAAACATCCTGCAAATTGTAGTAAATATCTGTTAGGTTTGAGCTGATTTCATCATATTCGGGGTTATAGCTTGAGGCTGTTCTCAGCGCGGAGGAGGCGATGTCAACCGCTTCGAGTCCTCCCGATTCCTCACCCGAGAGAGCGGATTTTGCCTTGCTTAGCAGCGAGAAAATCTTTTCAAAATTCATAAGCGCGCCACGCTCTGAATTAAGCTCGTCCTCCTCGCCTTGCTGAATATCCGCTTCGTAAAGCTCGGTTGTCTGGAATGAGAGCAAATCAATCTCGCGCAGGCGTTCGCTTTCGTCGGAATTTGCTTCATCTAATTTCTTTTGAAGAATTTTATATTGCGAGAATTTTTCTTTATAATCCTCTAAAAGCGGTGCGCAGCCGCCGTAGCTGTCAATGTAATCAATATGTGTTTCGGGAGAAAAAAGCTCGTAGCTCTCGTGCTGACCGTGAATGTTAATCAGATTGACTGAAAGCTCGCGGAGCATTGAAAGCGTTGCGGGCTTGCCGTTAATTTTGCAGGTATTTTTACCCGAGGAATTAAGAGTGCGCTGTAAAATAAGCGTTCCGTCCTCGTCGTCAAAGCCGTAGTCGCTGAGCTTTTGCTTTATAACGTCATTTATATCATCGAACGACGCGCTGACAAACGCCGAGGACGCGCCTGTGCGGATAATATCCTTTGAGGTACGCTGCCCCATAATCGCGTTAATCGCGTCGATTATTATACTTTTACCGGCACCGGTCTCTCCGGTGAGGACATTAAGCCCGGTGTTGAAGTCGATTGAGCATTTTTCAATTACCGCGATATTCTCAATGTATAAGGTTGAAATCATTTTATCTGTCCTTACTTAATCTGAACTGTTTGAGCGTTGATACAAGCGAACGGGCGTGCTCGTTTGTACGGCAGGCTACAAAAATCGTGTCGTCTCCGGCGATTGTGCCGACAATCGCGCTGTTACCTGTGGAATCGAGCGCGGCACAGACGGCGTTCGCCATTCCGCTGAGGGTTTTAATTACCACAATATTCTGAGCCAAATCCATTGAAATTACCGACGAAACAAACAGCTGTTCAAAGTTTGAGCGGATATCTGAGGAACTTGACTGAGCCTCGGTGTAGCGGTATTTTCCGTCGCTTCCGAGGGTTTTTACAAGCCTTAAATCCTTGATATCGCGCGATATTGTAGCCTGGGTTACCTTGTAGCCCTCGGTTTTAAGGCGCGACAAAAGCTCGTCCTGGGTTTCTATCGGGTGCTCGTTTATTATTTCGAGAATTTTTGAGTGTCTGCTGCTTTTCATTATATTTCCCTTTCTCTGAGCTTTCTGTTGAGCTTGCGGTAAAAATTGAGCTTGTTTATCGAGATCAGCTTCAGGCTCTGCACGGATTTTCTGACGATTACCCGGTCGCCCTCGGCAATGTCTATGTTAACCTCGCCGTCAACAGTCAAAAGACAGCTGCAGCCCTCGGGAATTTTTGCCGAGACAGAAAGCGTTGATTCGCCGTCAAATAGCACCGAGCGCGAAAACAGCGAGTGAGGACATACGGGCGTCATCAAAATGCAGTCCATCTGCGGAGAGATTATAGGTCCGCCAGCCGAAAGCGAATATGCCGTTGAGCCTGTCGGCGTCGAGAAAAGAATACCGTCGGCGCGGTATTTTGAGATTTCCTCGCCGTTTAAACAGAGTGATAAATCGACAATCTTTGAGAGCCGGCCGTGTGCCACTACCGCGTCATTTACCGCCAGGTAATGCTTTGACGGACCCTTGCTCTGTACCTCGATATCGAGCAAAATGCGGTTTTCGGTGACGTAATCTCCGCTCAAAAGCCTTTTTAGCGCGCCGATATCCTCAACCTCTAAATCGGCGGCAAAGCCCAGCCTGCCTACGTTTACGCCGATAAGCGGTTTGCCTGCGCAGGCGGCGTACTTGGCGGCGTGGATTATTGTTCCGTCTCCGCCGACGGTAACGGCGATATCGCAAAAGCCGAAAAGTGTGTCGATATTATCAAAAAACTCCATCTGCTTAAATTCAAGATAATTCTCGCAATCCTTCAGCGCGCAAAGCCGCGCGCCGTTTTCATACAGCAAATTGCAGATGGAATCGGCGCAATTAACCGCCTTTGGTTTTGAGAGATTAACAATAATCGCGATTTTCATATCAAATACCTATTTGTCGAGTTGTTCGTGAGAGCGTTTGACAAGCTCCCCGGGAGTTACGGTTGTATAAGATTTCGGGTCGTCTGATTTTTTCAGGTGGATAAGGTACTCGATGTTTCCCTCGGGGCCTTTAATCGGCGAAAAGTCGAGGTTAAGCACATCGAAGCCGTTTTGCAGAACAAAGTCGTAAATGCCCTGAACCACCTCTATATGTACATCGGGATCGCGCACAACGCCCTTTTTGCCTACCTTTTCCCTGCCTGCCTCAAACTGTGGTTTAATCAGGCAGACAGCCTCGGCGTTTTCCGCCATAAGCTGACGCGCCACAGGCAAAATCAACCTTAGCGAGATAAACGAAACATCAACCGAGAAAAAGTCGATTTCGTCCGGCACCTGCTCACGCGTTACCTTGCGCATATTTGTGCGCTCGAGGTTAACAACGCGGTCGTCGGTTCTCAGCTTCCACGCCAGCTGACCGTAGCCTACGTCGATTGAGTAGACCTTTTTCGCGCCGTTTTGGAGCATACAGTCGGTAAAGCCGCCTGTTGACGCGCCGATATCCATTGTGATTTTACCGTTTAGGTCAAGGTCAAAATTGTCGATTGCCTTTTCGAGCTTCAAGCCGCCGCGGCTGACATATTTAAGCGTCGCTCCGCGAACCTCAATACTCACATTTTCATCATACGAGGTTCCGCACTTGTCAGCCTTTTGGTTGTCAACATACACCTGACCCGCCATTATAATGGCTTTTGCCTTTTCTCTGCTCTCGGCAAAGCCCTTTTCATATACCAAAACATCAAGTCTTTTTTTCATTAGCCAAGTCCTTAATTACTACCTCTGTCATACCCTCGCTGTCGAGCTTTAGCATTTTGAGTGCCTCGTTAACCGACATCTGCTTTACAAACTTTCCGTGGATTGCCTTTAGGTGATAACCGCCTGTAAAGCCAACGCGGGTCAGCTTGTCTGAGAAGGTACGCGCGATTCCGCCGTTTTTGATGCCCTCCTCAAAGAACCAAACGCTCTTAAAGCCCTTTGCAAACTCAACGGTTTCGGGGTTAATCGGCTTAATTTTGCACAGCTTCAGCAGGCAGACGTTAACGCCCTGCTCCTTTAACAGTTCGCGCGCCCTTGCGGCGTAAGAGAACATTCTGCCGTAGGTGACAATAAGGTAATCGGCGTTTGTGTCGCCGTAAATATTATAATCGGTGCTTTCTTCCCCGAAGCCTTCGGGCTTAAACAGCTCGCCGCCGCGCGGATAGCGCACAGCCGCGAGACCTTCCTGATTGTAGAGGGCTTCAAACATTGACGACCTGAGTCCGTCAAAGTATGTCGGAGAGAAAACCGTGGTATTCGGAATTGAATTTAACATTGAAACGTCGAAAACGCCATGGTGGGTTTCGCCGTCAGCACCGACGATTCCGGCCCGGTCAACCGCGAGAACAAGGTGCAAATCTCCCAAAGCCGCGTCGTGAATCAGCTGGTCGTAGGCTCGTTGTAAAAACGTTGAGTACACCGCGAAAACAGGGCGCATACCCTTAGAAGCGAGTCCGCATCCGAAGGTTACGGCGTGTTCTTCGGCGATTCCTACGTCGAAAAATCTGTTTTTATATTGCTTTGAAAATTCATTCAAGCCTGTGCCGCCTGCCATTGCCGCTGTGATAGCGCACAGCTTGTCGTCGGTCTGAGCCAGCTCGCACATAGTCTTGCCGAACTCAGCCGAAAAGCCCTTGTGGCTCGAAATCGGCTCGCCCGAGTCAATGTCAAACTGACCGATGCCGTGAAATTCACCGGGATTTTCCTCGGCGGGCTGATAGCCCTTGCCCTTTTTGGTAACCACGTGAACAAGCACCGGAGTTCTGGACTTTTTGGCGGCGGTAAAGGCATTTTCAAGCTCCTCTACGCTGTGGCCGTCAATCGGACCAAGATATGTAAAGCCGAAGCAGTCGAACAGAGTGTTTTTATATACAAGATTTTTAATTCTTGATTTACTGCGCCTGAGCACACCCTTTATACCCCATCCGATAACCGGAATTTTGGATAAAATTTTCTCGGTTCCGCGCTTAACACGGATATACCACGGCTGGATACGCACGGTTGTGAGGTATCTGGGGATTGCGCCGACGTTCTTTGAAATCGACATTTTATTGTCGTTCAGAACCACGATGAAGTTCTTGTTAAAGCGTCCGGCGTTGTTCATCGCCTCAAAAGCCAAGCCGCCGGTAAACGAGCCGTCGCCGATTACCGCTATAGTATGGCTCTGGTCTCCGATAAGCTGCTTTGCGTTGGCAATACCGAACGCCGCCGAGATTGAGGTGCTGCTGTGGCCGGTGTTGAAGTCGTCGTAAATACTCTCGGCTCTTTTAGGAAAGCCCGAGATTCCGTCCTTCTGCCTGAGCGTATCAAACCTTGAGTATCTGCCTGTCAGCAGCTTATGAGTATAGCTCTGGTGGCCGACGTCCCAGACAAGGCTGTCCTTAGGAAAGTTAAAGCTGCGGTGCAATGCGACGGTCAGCTCAACAACGCCGAGGTTCGGCGAAAGATGACCTCCGTTTACCGAGACAACCTCAACCAGCTTTTCGCGGATTTCGGTACACAGCGAGGGCACATCCTCGCTTTTTATCTTTTTGACGTCCTCAGGTGATTTAATTGTAGAAAGTAACTTATACTCACCCATTATGTTTTCCTTAATTCTAATAAAGAAGTTTAACTTTTTCTCTTTGCAAGCTCCAGGGCAAATTTCCTGAGCGAATCCGAGTTGTTGTCGAACGCGTTAAGAGCGTCAATCGCGCCCTGCGTCAGCTCGTCCACCAGCTGACGGCATTTATCTATTCCGAGGAGAGATACGTAGGTTGACTTGCTGTTTTCATCGTCGCTGCCCACGGGCTTTCCGAGCTCCTCGTCGGATGAAGTTTGGTCGAGAATATCGTCCTGAATTTGGAACGCAATGCCGATTTTCTCGGCGTAATCGGAAGCCGCATTAAGCTGAGCCTCGCTCGCTCCCGCGCTGATACAGCCGAGCTCGCAAGCTGCTTTGATTAAGCAGGCTGTCTTTTTGTAGTCCATTTCCCTCAAAACTTCAATCGGTGCGTTGGTGTTCTCGCTCATAAGGTCAATCACCTGACCGCCGACCATACCGGTTGAGCCCGCATAACGCGCAAGCGCGTTTGCGGATTTGCGGCAGGCTTTGTCGCCCATCAGCTCAGCCGCCTTGTCGGATGATAAAATTTCAAAAGCTGTTGTCTGTAAAGCGTCGCCTGCCAAAAGCGCGATATCCTCTCCGAAAACCTTGTGGTTTGACGGCTTGCCGCGTCGGAGGTCGTCGTCATCCATACAGGGCAAATCGTCGTGAATAAGCGAGTAGGTGTGAATCATCTCAACCGCGCAGGCACCCGGGATTGCCGCCTCGGGGTTGCCGCCGCACAGCGCGTTAAACTCAAAAACAAGTCTGGGACGGACGCGCTTGCCGCCGGCTTCAAGGCTGTATTTCATCGACTCAATCAGCTTTGCCTCTCTGCAATCTGTACCGGGCAGAAAGTCAAACAACGCCTTTTCGGTTAATTCAATATAATTATTCTTCATAAAAATTCGCTCCTTCAAGCTCTGCGGCGTCCTGCCAATTTTCCGCTCCGAGCTGTGCGAGCCGCTCGTTAACCTCGGTAATCTTGCCCTGATAACCGTTGAGCTCGGTCATTGAAAATTCGATAAGCTCGCAAATTTTTGTATATAATTCCATTGATTCCTTTATCGGAAGCGTCTCGTTTTCGAGCCTTGTTACATACTGCTCGATAAGCTCGCCTGCCTGTTCAACGGAAAGGTTAGTTTTATCCATTTTTGCTGTCCTCCATACCCGCGTACTCAAGCAGCCGCTGTATTCTGTGGTTTGCTCCGCTTCTGCTTATCGGCGGATTAAGATTTTGACCGAGATCTCTAAGCGACATCTCGGGATTTTCAAGGCGAAGATACGCTATCTCCCTTAGATCGCCGGGCAAGGTATCAAGCCCCTGCTTCTTTTTTATCAGCTTAATCGCCTCAATCTGCCTTGCAGAAGCCGAGGCGACCTTGCCTATATTCGCCATCTCGCCGTTAATGCGGCGGTTGATGTTGTTGCGCACCTGCTTAACAGCCTTAGTGCCCATAATTTCCATCGCGCTTATCGGCGCGCCTATGTATGTAAGCAGGTCGCAGATTTGCTCGCTGCCCTTAAAATATACAATGTAATTTCCGCTGCGCAGCACGGTCTTAGGCGAAAAATCGCTCTCGGTCACCTCGCCGAGAATCTTGCACAAATCCGCCGCTAAATTTTTGTACGGAACGCAAAATTCCGCGTGATAGCTCTTCATAGGGTCCGAGGTTGAACCGCAGCTGAGGAACACTCCCCTTAAAAACGCGCGGGCGAGCTCCTCGCTGTATATATTCGCGCGGTTAACCCTGAGCGTAACCTGATTTGCGGAATGTCCGAAGTCCTCAAAAATCTTCTTGCACTCGTCCGAATCTATCACCGAGATTTTGAACAGATGGCTTTGTCCGCTTTTTGCGCGTAAAGCCGCCTGCTTTTCGATAATCGGCATATACAGATTTTGCAAAAGCATTGTGATTCTTCTTACGGCGTCAACGCTCTCGGTTGTAAAGACAATCTCGTCATCCTTGAAGGTCTTTCCGAAAATCAACATTCCGTAAAGCTCGGCTTTGAGCAAATCGCGGTCATACGCCTCAAATGCGCACAGCTCTTTTTTTATGTCGGAAGAAAAAGACACTTTGTACTCCTATCAGTCTGTCGTAGGTTTTTCAATATCTCTGTGAGAAATCACGCTTTTGTAGCCGAGGCTCTGAAAATGCTCCTGAAGCTGTCTTGCGACAGTCACGCTGCGGTGCTTGCCGCCGGTACAGCCGACGCCTACAACAAGCTCGCTTTTGCCCTCCTTGTGGTAAAGCGGAACCGAGAAATCGAGCAAATCAAGAGTACGCTTAATAAACTGCTGGGTATCGTTACTGCACAGTACATAGTTGCGAACCGAGCTGTCAAGTCCGGTCAGCATTTTAAGCTCCGGAATATAAAACGGGTTCGGCAGGCAGCGCACATCAAGCACGATATCCGCCTCAAGCGGTATTCCGAACTTAAAGCCGAACGACATAAAAGTCAATGTCAGGCTTTTTGTAACGTCCTCCATAAACAGGCTCATAACGCGCTCGCGGAGCTGTTTTTTTGACATATGTGTGGTGTTTATGTGATAATCGGCAGCGCGCTTTACGGGGGTCAGCAGAGCCTTTTCAAACTCAACAGCCTCGGTAACGGTGCCGTCGCGGAGACGCTGTGACAGCGGATGCTTACGGCGGGTCTCCTTATACCTCATAATAACAACGTCCGAGCGAGCGTCGATAAAGAGGATTTTTACATCGCTGTGCGACTTTTTGAAATCCTCAATCTGGCTGTTCATCTGCTCGTAATTGTCGTTTCCGCGTACATCCACAACAACCGCCGCGCGCTTCATTGACTCGTTGCTCGAATTAAGACAAAGCGTGTAGAGCGTTGAAAGCAGTGAAGCCGGAATATTGTCCACGCAGTAATAGCCGATATCCTCAAGCACGTGGAGCGCGGAGGTTTTGCCTGCTCCCGAAAGACCTGAGATAATTATAAATTCCATATATTCTCCTTAAGGCAATTAGATAAATTCTTTTACAGAATTATAAGTTCACATTCGAGGTTATAGCCTGTTTCGTCATAAACCTTTGTCTGAACCTCGCGGATTAATGACTTAACGTCGTTTGCGGTGGCGTTTGATTTGTTGATGATAAAGCCCGCGTGCTTTTCGCTTACCTGAGCTCCGCCGTGGCACTTGCCCTTAAGTCCGCACTGCTCAATCAGCGCGCCGGCGTAAGCTCCCTCGGGGCGTTTGAACACGCTGCCCGCGCTCGGAAATTCAAGCGGCTGTTTACTGCTGCGGCGGTTCATAAAGTCATCCATCTTGGCGCGGATATGCTCTGGATCCGCCTTTTTCAGCTTAAGCGTAACGCCTGTGATTATGCACTTGTTCGAGCGGTAAACGCTTGTGCGGTAGCCCATCTGCAAGTCGTCCTTTTCGCACCTTCCGATTCCGCCGTCGGGCGTGAGGTGCGATACGGAATGAACGACATTTTTCATCTCGCCGTCATACGCGCCCGCGTTCATAAACACCGCTCCGCCTACCGTGCCGGGGATTCCCCATGCAAATTCAAGACCGCTGAGTCCGCTGTTAAGCGCGAACTTGCACAGTGACGCCAGTGACGCGCCTGCTCCACAGTAGATTGTGGTGTCGTCAATCAGCGACATCTTGCGAAATTCTCCGTCGAGTCTGATTACAACACCGCGGTAGCCGTCGTCGCTGATAAGCACGTTACTGCCGTTGCCCAGAATAATGTAATCTATATCAGACTCAACACACTCCTTAATTATAGTTGCGAGAGTGCTTAAATCATCTGCTTTTACGTATGTATCGGCATTTCCGCCGATTTTGAATGATGTGTGCCTGTTCATCGGCTCATTTCTGCGCGCGTCGCAGTTGAGCACTTGAGCAAGGTTATATATAATCTCTGTTCTGTCCATAATCTCTCCTAATTACTCCCACTTGCCTACAATGGTCTTTTCCTGAGCCTCAGGCATAGCGGATAAGTCCATACCGAGACTTACAAGCAAATCCTTTGCGGCATTGTAGCCCATCTTCTTTTGACGGTTGTTCATAGCGGCAACCTCAATGATAACCGCTAAGTTACGTCCGGGCTTAACCGGGATTGTAAGCGCGGGTACCTCTACCCCCAAAATATCCATATACTGGTTTTCAAGTCCCATTCTGTCGTAAACCTTTGTGTTGTCCCACAGCTCAAGGTTAACTACCATATCAATTTTTTCGCTCATCTTAACCGCACCCATACCGAAAAGCTGGCGCGCGTTGATAATTCCGATACCCCTTAGCTCAATAAAGTGGCGGATATTCTGCGGCGAGCGGCCTATAAGCGTGCTGACGTTTGTTCTTAGAATTTCTACCGCGTCATCCGCAACAAGACGGTGACCGCGCTTGATAAGCTCGATTGCGGTCTCGCTTTTACCTACGCCGCTGTCGCCGGTTAAAAGACAACCTTCGCCGTACACTTCAACAAGTACACCGTGGCGTGTGATTCTCGGGGCAAGCTCGCGGTTAAGATACTGTACAAGGCGAGCGGTCAAGTCCGATGTGTTTTCATCCGTGGCAAAGATGGAGACCTTGTGGAGCTTCGCGCTCTCCAAGATTACATTGGACGGTTCAATCTCGCGGCAGATGATTACCGCGGGCGGACCGAAGCTGAAGATGGATTCGATTACCATTCTCTGTGCTTCGGAGCCGAAGCGTCCGAGGTAGGCAAACTCCGTATTGCCCAGCACCTGAATGCGCTTGTTGTCAAAAAACTCAAAGTAACCGGTCAGCTCAAGACCGGGACGGTTAATCTCTACGGTAGAAATTTTGGTTTCCTCGTAGTTTTCCGCAACATAAACCTTTTCAAGACCGAGTTTATCGACTATTTGCGATAACGGTACTGAAAATTCAGACATAAAGCCACCGCCTTTACAAAATTAGTTAAATACACTATAGGTAGCTTATATTATACTACAAATTCGGCTTAAAATAAAGCCTTTAATGAATTATTTTGCAATTATTTTAAGATTTTATAACTTTCTTACCGCTGATTTTAAGCTCGCCGTCAAAGCTCAGCGTTCCGACCCGAAATTCGTTTGTCTTTTCGGATTCAAAATGATTGAAAACGCTTAGATAATTTATGCTTACGTCAGGATTATTTTTCTTTAACAGAATTAACTGTTCCTCTATTAAATCCTGCTCTCGCGTACTCTCACTAAATTTATCTATTGTTTTACTGTCGCAGAGCGCGACAAACGCGGAAGGAGAAAATGACGGCTGAGTGGATATATATTCAATATCCGTTTTGAGTACTCTGTCAATTAAGTGCTCCTCTATCATCAAAAGCTCCAGCTTTGACAGCGAAATGTTCGGGATATACTGATTTTGGGCAAGCTCGCACGCCTGTTCAAAGGAACCTGCGGGAATTTCTGTTTTTAACGGCGTATCTGCGCTTGAAAGAATATAAAAGGTGTAAAGCGTTTGACCGTTCCTTTCGGAAATGGTTACGTTTTCGATTATCTGTGCGGTTTCAATTTTCCGTGAGCTCTGACAGCCCGAAAGCATTACCGCACTAAGACATATTAATACTATGCAAAGTCTTGCGCGCACTTGACTTCCTCCCTGCAAAAACATACATCATCGGTATCACCGCGGCGGTGATTACGGTGAAAACCGCGAAGATATAATTATTCGTGAATATTTCTTTTACAGAATTAAGATAACTTCCGCACATATGCGCGGCAAATAATATAACCGCAAAAATTATAACGTACTTAATATCCGATTCCTTGCCCGCGCTCTTTGTTACGGCGCAAAGGACTAACGAGATTATCATAAATACCGACATCGTGGCGAGTGCGAGGTACAGGCTTTCGATTCCTCCGAAAAAACCGATTCTCGCGGCGCGCGCCAGGATAAAGGTTTGGTACTCCTGCTTTGAGGCGTAATCGCCGAGCGAAAACCAAATGAAGAACATAATCAGCCCGTACTTTAAGCCCGTCACTATCAGCGCGAACAAGGGCTGTCTGAGCTTAAAATTCTTCGTTTTTCCCGACAGGCAGGCAAAGAGCGTAACGATAAAGGCAGGAATTATAAAATACACGGTGTTTTTGATAAAATCGTTCACACTTCCTGTTACCTCAAATCCATACAGCTCAAAGTCAAGGGTACCTATGCTGCCGCCGAACATAAGAAGATTGGTAATCAGCGCGAATACGAACAGGAAAATCCCAAAGCGCGTGATTACGTTAACGCCCTTAAGCGCGGCATAAACACAGGCGGAGAGCAGTATAAGCGCGATTAGGCAAGGCGTTACGTCCGAATAATACTTTTTGCTGAACATATCGGTGTACGGCAGTAAAAAGAACTCCGCGGCGTAGACAAAATAGAGCGAATAAAGCACCGCTAACGGGATTTTCAGCTTCGGAGTTACGGTGCGCGCTACGGTCAGAAAATCGAGATTAGTGCGCATTTTTATGATTACCGACGGAATAAACAGCACAAAGCAAATTGCCAGTCCGAACAGCATACAAAGAATATCAAAAACAAATGATGATTTTTCCGATATATCATAATTCTGTAAAAGAATTACCGAACATGCACAAAGCATTAAAGTGAGCAGCAGACGCTTCGAGGAAAATCTAACCTTGCTCACTCGCTACACCTCCGTTTCCTTAAACCGCTGAACCTTAATGATGTGCTTTGACAGGCTTTTCCAGTCTGCGCGGACAAAAACATCGCGCATTGTCCTGAGTGAAAACGGCGCGAGCGACGACATATAAGGCACGCCGAGAGAGGTTTTTGAGCACATACTGATTATCATTACGGCGGTGGCTATGACTATTCCCCACAGTCCGCAAAGTCCGCCGATTATTATAAAAATAAACCTGAGCATCGTGACGGGCGGATAAAGCGGCGAGGTGACGTAACTGCAAATTGCCGCCGTCGCAACTACCATAAGCGTTGACGAACTGATTATACCGGCGTTAACCGCGCTTTCTCCGATTACGAGTGCGCCGACAATGCCCACGGCGTGGCCGAGGGATTTAGGGATTCTCAGCCCTGCCTCCTTCATAATCTCATAAACAAAGGTGATTGCGAGAGTTTCGAGCGTGACGGGCAACGGCGTTTGCGCAAGCGATTCCGAGGTTTTTATCAAAATCCCGGTCGGAAAATACTCGGGGTGGAACTGCGCCAGCGCGACATACAGTCCCGGCAAAAACAGCGCGGTAAAAAAAGAAAGGTATTTTGTAAGGCGGATAAACGCCGCGTAATAGGTGCGGTTTGAGTAATCGTCAACGCCCTGAAATTCCTCGACAAACAGCCTCGGCACTATAAGCACGGCAGGCGTGCCGTCAACTATAACCGCGATTCTGCCCTCGGTCAGCTTTCCGCAGACCGTGTCGGGACGTTCGGAAATGCCAACACCTGAGAAAAGCCTGCTCGACCTTTCGTCCTCTAAATATTCCGACAGGTATCCCGAAGCCAAAACAGAATCCAGATTGCAGGAGTTAAGCCGTTTTTTCAGCTTACCGAGCAGTTTTGGCGACACCCTGCTTTTAAGATAGCAGAGCATAAGCTGAGTTTTTGACTCTCTTCCTACGGTCATTTGCTCAAAGACCAAATCGGGATTTTTCATACGCCTGCGGATAAGCGACATATTTACCCTAAGCGGCTCGGAAAAGCCTTCTCTTGATCCCCTCTGAACCACCTCGCTTTCGGGTTCGTTAACTCCGCGGAAGGAATATCCCTGAACGCCGACTGCAAACATCTGCTGTGCTCCGTCAACGATTATTACGGCAAAGCCCGAGGTGATAAAGCTGATAATTTCTTTCTTGGTGTAGATTACAACCACGTCGGACGAAGCCATTACAGAACTGAGAATTTTATCAGCTGCCTCCTGCCCCTTCATTGACTTAAAATCGTACGGCAAAAGCGGATTTATCACCGACTGAGACAGCTGTTCCTTGTCGCACAGCCCCTCTATTGTGACGATTGCCGCCTTTATCTGCCGCTCCGATTTTAATGTTAAGTTGCGGATTGTAAGGTCGGCAGAATCTGAAAAATCTGCTTTCAAATCCGATAATATTTCTGATAAAGAATTATTCATACATTTCTCCAAAAACAGTTGATACGAATATGATTTGCAAAACATGTTTTTTTATTCTTTATCAGAATATAAATCAGCTTGCGGACAAAACTAAAACAGGTGATAAAATGCTGATTTCAATTTTAAGAACTCTTATTCTCTACTTTTTCATAATGCTCGCAATCCGCCTGATGGGCAAACGGCAAATAAGCGATATGCAGCCGAGCGAGCTTGTTGTGACGATGGTGATTTCCGACATCGCCTCACTGCCGATGCAGAACACCTCTCAGCCGCTGTTGAGCGGAATTATCCCGGTGCTGATTTTGGTTTCGCTCGAAATTGCGACGAGCGTTGTGATGATGAAAAGCCGTAAATTTCGCAAGCTGATTTGCGGCAGTCCGGTTGTTATTATCAAGGACGGACAGCTTTTGCAGTCTGAAATGAAGCGGTTAAGACTCACCACAGAGGATTTGTTTGCCCAGCTCAGACAGCAGGATATTTTTTCAATAGAGGACGTACAGTACTGCATTGTCGAGACAAACGGCACAGTCAGCGTGCTCGAAAAACCTCAAAAGCGAACACCAAACCTTGAACAGCTCGGGCTTGAAGTCCCTGACAACGGAATTGAGGCGGTTGTAATCAGCGACGGAGAATTGGTTGAAACTGCCCTCGCGCTCTGCGGACAAAACAAAACCGGGATTGATAATATTCTAAAAAAGAATAATAAGTCAATCCCGGATATATTTATTATGACCATTGACAGCCTTGGCAACTACAAGCTGATAGAAAAGGAGAAGGTATGAAGCGGATAATAATATCGGTAATTATATTTTTACTCTGCACGGCAGGTGCTTTTGCCGAGGTTCTCTGCATAGGCGGCAGCGTTGACAATTATCTGGCTCAAATAAAAAGCATTGATGTATATATTGATAAAAATGATTTTAATACCGCCGCCGAACAAAGCACAGCTCTTGAAGCTCGATGGAATAAAACGCTGAGAGCGGTGGACGCGGTGCTTATTCACGACTATGTTGACCAAATCACCATTTCTCTGGCGCAGATGAAGTCCTATGCGCAGAGCGGCAATAAGGATATGTATAACGCAAGCAGCGAGACGGCAAAAAAATCGCTTGAATCCGTCAGGGACAGCGAATATTTATTCTTGGAAAATATTTTGTAAAGTGCCGGTGGGCAATCTCCCCTGCCTTTTGAGAACATAAACTTAAGCTATTGTTTCTGTAACGGCGGAATCAAAATGCAGTAGTTTTCTATACAGAAAAAAGGCGTTGCCGGAGCAACGCCTTTACAGATGAAATTATTTCTTTGCTTCCTTGTGGTTCTGCCACATAACCCAGAGGGGACCCGCGATGCAGATTGAAGAATAACAACCTGAAATTACACCGATCATCATCGGGAGAGCAAAGCCCTTAACCGAAGCGATGTTGAATACGGTAGCAACGATGTAAACAATCAAAATTGCCGCGAAGGTTGTTACCGAGGTCATAATCGTTCTCTTGATAGTCTTTGTACAGCTGACATTGAAAATAGTTCCGATGTCTGTGAATCTGCCCATAAGCCTTCTCTGCTCACGAACACGGTCGTAAATTACGATTGTATCGTTCAGTGAGTAACCGATAATCATAAGAACTACCGCGATGAAGTTAGAGTCAATCGGCATCTGGAAGATTACATACATAAAGTAAATCATTGCAACGTCGTGGAAAAGTGCTACAAGAGCCATAACACCAGCCGACAAACCACCGATTTTTCTGAATCGGATAGTTACGTAAATAACCATCAATATGCTTGCCAGCGCGACAGCCGCGAGACACTTGAGCAGGAACATATAACCCATTGAAGCGTCTACCGAGTTAGCCTCCAGGCAAACGAAGTCGTTTTCGGGATACTGAGCCTGAAGCTCTGATTCCAGGTTCTTCTGAATATCGGTCTCGATAGAATCGTTACCCGAGAACTGAACCGAAACGTTGTTGCCTGTGTTGCCCATCAAATCCTGAGAGAAGGATGTTGTGATTCTATCGGTTGTCTTTTCCTGAATAAAATCATACAAAGAGTTCTGGTCAACCTCGCCGGTGTAGCTGAATGTAAGCGTTGCACCACCCGAGAACTGAATGTCGAGCCTTGTGCCGAAGATAAAGTTAAAGATAATACCGAGTACGATAATACCGATTGAAAGTCCGAAGAAAATCTTTTTCTTTCCGACAAAATCAATAACCTTTTTGCCGCCGTTGAACTTCTCGCTGACTTCCTGCTCGGTCATAGGAGTCTGTGCTTTTGCATTAATCTTATTTGCCATCCTTAGCACCTCCATAGAACCATTTTTTGCGGAAGATCTTGAAGCCCGAAATACTTCTGAGCATAAGTCTTGAAAGCAGTACGCCCATGATGAAGTTTGAAATTACACCAACGAGGAGTGTGAAACCGAAGGAGTAGATTGTACCTGTGGTTGACTCACCGAAGATGAACGACAAAATGTTGGACGGACCGAATACGAGCATCAGGATGATTGATACGATAATTACGGTCATATTACCGTCGATAATAGCGGTCAGCGAGTTCTTGGTACCTCTGTCAAGAGCACTGTCGATTGTACGTCCGGAGTTCATCTCCTCCTTAATACGCTCTGCGGTAATAACGTTACAGTCAACGCCCATACCGATTGAAAGGATAAGACCCGCGATACCGGGCAATGTCATTGTGAACGAAGGAATCGCGTTGAAGTAGCCTGATACAGCCGCGATTGAAAGTCCCATCTGACCCATAAGCGCGATAACCGCGACAAAGCCGGGCAAACGGTAGAAGATAATCATAATAAGCGCGATTACGATAAACGCGATAATGCCTGCGTATGCCATAGCTGTGAGTGAGTTTTCACCCAGAGTCGGGCTGATGTTGCCGTAGTTAGATGTCTCAAGCTGGAACGGCAGCGCACCTGCGTTGATTTTCTCAGCGAGCTGGTTAGCCTCCTGAGCCTTGAAGTTACCGGAAATCTGCGCCTTACCGTCGGAAATTACAGCCTGAACGGTAGGAGCGGACAGCATAATATCATCCATCCAGATTGATACTGTCTTGTTGAGATACTCCTGAGTAATCTCGGCGAATTTCTTTGCGCCCTCATCGGTAAGAGTAAGGCTTACGATGTACTTGGGCTCGCCGTTGTTTTCATTGATATAACCCGCCTCGGCCTTTTCTACCATTGAGCCGTCCATAAGCTCGGTGGCAGTCTCACCTGTCGGGGTTTTGTAAACGTATTCTCCGTCGGAGCCTACGTCGGTTGACTCGTACGAATTGCCGGGTCTGAATGTCAGCTTTGCGGTTGACGAAATCTCTTCGATAGCCTCTACCGCGTTAAAATCTTTTTCATCTGACTTCCAGGGGAAACGAACGATAATTCTGTCGCTGTTTCTGTCAGCGTACAGCTCGTAATCGGTAATGCCCTGAGATACCATTCTAAGTTCAATAATTGACTTAGCGGATTCAAGCTGTTCATCAGTAGCGTCGTAATTGTCAGCAGGCTTAAACGTAGCCTCAACGCCGCCCCTGATGTCAATTCCCCATCGAATGTCGCCGATGCCTTTTAATACTGTATTTTTGTTGTCGCCCGTATAATAGGATACTCCGAAAATCGCAGTAAACGAAAAGGCAAGTATCAGCAAAGCAACAATGAAGAACACAGGCTTTGGAACTCTTTTCATGCCTTTAAAACCTCCATACTATAATTGTCCTCGGTATGCAAAAAAAAGCTCTGTAACGAGCGCATACTTACAGACGTAACAGAGTTATTATATGATTTTTTCGCTAAATTGTCAATGGATAAGTAAAAATTTGATAAATAAAACTT
>CAMNHG010000021.1 GCA_946539105.1 uncultured Clostridia bacterium
TTTTTAAAAAAACTTTAAAAATACCCAAATTTGTCCCCCTTTTGTCCCCCAAGGTATGTTATAATCATACTGTAATCTTATTATTATAGAATTTTTGGAGGCATTTTTATGAAAAAACTACTTACGGTGATAACATCGGCAGTTCTTTGTATGACAATGCTGATACTCGCTCCGGCTCAGGTTGTTGCCTCGGCGGCGGAGAATGAACAGAAATACATCAGCGAGGTTAAGGTTGGAATGGGCGTGACCTCAGACCAGGCGTCCAAGGAGCTTTTGGACGAGGGCTACACAATCCTTAAGGACGACAGCGGAAACTACGCCGACCTCAACAAGGACGCCGGCGCAAAAAGTCCCATGAAGCCAGGTCCTAACCAGAAGATTGTTTACCTCGGCTACAAAACAACCGCGAAAGCGAGCGAAGCAATAACCGACCTCGCGGTTATGAGTATGAATGGCGGCTACAGCTTTGAGGAATATGAAAAGGTGATGAACGACCAAATGGACACTCAGATTAAGCCTTTTGTTAACAGGTTCATCGCTACTCTTAAAGAGTACCGCGAAAACCTGCAAAAGCCGAAGGATTCCGCTAACTTCAAACGCGCTTATTATTACAATACGTTGCTCAACAAGCTGACTGACGACGACTGCGACGGCAACGCTCTGGGCGATTTGCTTATAAATCAGACAAAGTACGAGATGGGCGACGAGGCATACAACAAGCTCGACGATGCTCAAAAAAATCGCCACTGCGACATTCTCACCCTTCTTATGCAGGGCAACGGTCAGGCGGTTCAGCTTATGGAAACAATGTTGACAAAAGCCTCGGACTCCTCAAGCAGCACATGGATTGACCGTTTCAAGAATAACAGCCTTGAAAAGCTGACGGAAGCGGTTCAAAATGAAAACCCAAATATGACTCCGTCCGAGATTAATAAGGAGCTTGATAAAAAGTATAATGACGACGCAAAAAGAATCCTCGACAAGTGGAGCGAGTTTAACGAAATTCTCCTAAACTACGACATAGCTCTTCAAAAATCGAATGAAGTAGTTAAGACAGAAATAAATAGCGAAGAAATCAAGCTCGATGAAAATTCGACAAAGGAAGACGTTACAAAAGCCGTCAACAGCGCATACAAAGCTGAGGAAACTATGGTAAAGGGCGGTATGGCGGCAGAGGATATTGCTGTTCACGACTACCTTGAAAATGCCGAGTACGGCGACGGCACAATGCTTGAATTTTTTGAAAGGGATAAGTCTGAATTTGAAGATTCCGAAAATATCCGCGAGCTCTATCCTATTGTAGATTCTCTCACAGGCGGCCAGCTTGCCGGTCTCGACTTCCTTTCCATCAAGGATATGATTTTGATGGCTGTTACCGATGAAAACGGCTATAAAGAAGTAGATATGAAGGATGTTCAGCCTGCCTCAATCTATCAGGACGTTAACCGTGAAATCTACGATAAAGGCGGAGTCGCCCTTACAGACGCCGCGCTGCGCGCAAAGGCGACCGCTCAGGAAACAGAAAAAACCTTTGAGCTCAGCAAAACGGGTATTGTGCTTTGGAGCTGCACGACAGCCATGGGACTTGCGGCTATTGGCTCAGCGGTTGCGTGGAAGAGTATTAGCAGTAACACTGCCCACGTTAAAAAATTGAACGATTTGGTAAAAAAGGTAGATGAGGCTACAAAAGCAGCGAACGGTTATGCCTTTGCCGGAGAGTTTAATGACAAAGGCGAACGTGTTTACAAACGGGCAACTCAGCAGTCGCTGTGGGATCAACAAGATATGGCTGAGAAGGAACTAAAACAATACAAAGAAGGCGAATTTGAAGAAGCGACAAGACGGATTGCCACCAAATCAAAGGTTTGCAAATTCCTCACCGCGGGCTTTACCGTTCTCGGAGCAGTTTTGGCAGGTGTTTCAATCTATATGACCGTTGAGGAAATGAAGGCTTATTATAAGGTAAACTTTGTGCCGGTTCCCAAATACATTGTTGACAGAGCCGATATTACCGCTGTAAACCAAAAGGGCGAAACGGTTATGATAAAAAACCAGACAGCCTATTATAAAGCAGTTCTCTGTAACAGAACCGAGGGCAGCAGCAACGTTGAAAAGGAAAATTACAAGATTCTCGGGGACCGCAACGACCTTAACGGCGACGTAGGTCAGGAGTGGCTCTCGCTCTACAGCGTAAAGTATGAAAACGGCACGCCGATTCTCGCTGATTCGCTCAAACTAAAGATGGGCAACGGCGATATGCCCGAGGGCTACACTAACGGTATTCACCGCTTTGGCGAGAAAGACGTCGTCTTTAACCTTACCAGCAGATTATACTGCTACAACGATCCCTACGACGGTACATATGTGTACTTCAAAAACGATACATCAACCGTTAAGGATTTAACAGCCGCGGGCTCAACCTTCTCGGGCGGCTCGCTCGCGATCGGAGTTGCGGCAGGATTGCTCGGCGGAGCGGCACTTACACTGATTTTGTTATTTTCTACAAGAAAAAGAAGAGAAAACCAACCGGCGTAATTTAACCCGGAATTAATTATAAAACAAGGAGTGAGTAAAGTGAAAAAGAGGGTATCATTTTCTGTACGGCTAATGTCTGTGATACTTACCTTCCTTTTGCTTTTCACAACAATCGCAGGCGCGGGCATTACCACTGCTTCGGCAAAAGAGATCGAGAGCGGAGATAATGTAGAGGTATGTGAACTTTCTAACGGTGACATCTTAAACGAAGGAGTTAGGGTGACGAACTTTCGTTATTCGGTATCGGGCGCATACTATTATGAGGTCTATATTGACAAAGAATTTATTGACAGAAAATTCGGCTTAAGTATTAAAATTGATCGCAGGGTTGTTTTAGTATCAAAGGAAAAAAATCGAGCCGGCACGATATCGTTGTACTTTAAGTCTATTTCACAGGATGACAAAGAATACACGTTTTCGGACGCAGCTCTTAAAGAGGAGCTTCAGAATAACGAAACAGTAAATCTTTCGGAAGATGTTTATCTGACGAACACTCTGACAATCAATGACGGTAAGAGCCATACAATCAATACCAACGGACATAACATTTTTCTTGATATACCCCAAAAAGGTGTGATAGCTGTTGAAAACGGCTCTACCCTCACCATCAACGGCCTCGGCGAAAACGAAGATGAAACATCAATTTCCGACGGGGGCGACAGAGGTTCTGACAGCGGAGCTGTCAAGGTTGCCGCAAACAGCAAGTTCGTTGCAAATAATGTGGTTTTCAACGATAACAGTAGTAAAAACGGCGGCGGCATCTCTGTTTTCGGCGGCAGCGTTGAGCTGACCGACTGTACATTCACAAACAATTATGCCAAAGCAAAGGGCGGCGGACTGTTCATTGACGAAAACTCAACCGCCGACCTTACAGGCTGTACGTTTGAAAGCAACGGAGCGTATGACGGCGGCGGTATCTGCAGCTACGGTACGCTTAACGTTAAGGACTGCATAGTTAAACACAATAGTGTAAGTGGCGGCGGCGCAGGAATCTGGTCGAATGGTAACGCTGTTATTTCGGGTACAACAGTTGACCAAAACACAAACGCCTACAACGGCGGCGGCGTAACAAACCACCATAATATGACAATCAGGGACTGCACAATTTCCGGCAACAGCGCATCACGCTGGGGCGGAGGAATATACCTTGATGCCGACAGCAACACCGTGCTCGAGGGCAAAAACGTTATCAGAGGCAACACCTCAAACGACGGCGCGGGAATTTTTCTCTATAAGGGAAATCTGTCCGCTTCCAATACATCATTCTTAAACAATTCGGCAAAAGAAGCCGGCGGCGGAATCTGGGCGAATTCAGGTACCGAGATTTCGTTTTTAAACGTTAAAATGCAGGGTAACAGCTGCAAAACAAACGGCGGCGCGATTAACTCGCACGGAACGGTCAGCCTTAAAAACTGCGCTATCGACTCAAACTCGGCTGACAACAACGGCGGCGGCGCGTATATGGATTCAGGCTCAACACTGACTATTGTTAATTCCTCAATTACCTACTGTCAGGCGAAGGCGAACGGCGGCGGAATTTACTTTTATGCAGGCGAGCTGGTTCTCGCGGGCGGTAAAATAAGAATTACCGACAACCAGACAAACGGAAAATCCGACAATGTAAATCAAAGAGAATTTAGGAATATTCAGATTAAGGGAGAGCTGTCAAGCGGCTCGGAAATCGGCTTTAAGCCTCCCGAAAACGGCGCAAACCGTAACATAACAACAGGCTACGGTCAAAGTAACAGCGCGTCTCCGGCGCTTTACTTCCACTGCGATACCAACGATTATAAGGTTAACAAGGACAAAAAGGACGAGGTAAACATTCTTGAAGGTCTGCGCGCAACCTACAGCTCCTATAAGGTAAAAATTTATATCAAGGTTACCGATGACGCCGACCTTTGGGATCACGCCTATTTCCATATTTACGGCAGGGGCAACAAGGGAAATGGCAGCGAGGTTCTGCTTAATTCCTCTCCCAATTTTAAAACCTCCATTGACGATGGCGATGAATCCTACACTTATGAATACGACTGCGGCGCGGATAACTTCCCCACGGCGGTAAACTTTGTAACAAAATTCGGTTTTGCCGGTCAGCGTGATTTTGAGGGAGATATAACAATTTATATCAACGGAGTAAACGTTGTCAACAACCACGTAAGACACGTTGTTTGGGAATGTCAGGAAAAGAACACGTGGTTATACATCACCGGCGACAAATATCCATATCCCGATCCCGACACGTTTGACGTTGACGTGCCTCCGGGAAATATAGAGGAGTCCGGAATCGTCACCGTCTCGGCTGTTGACCAGTACGGGCTTATCTGGAAGGCTGACGGAGCGAACACCTCGATGAAGAACATCTCCTTCCCCGGTGAGGACACCTTCCAAATGCTCGACAACTCCGGCTTTAAGTGGAAGCTGAGCAGTAATCACCAAACCAACCACTGGAGCACCTATAATCTTATCTTCAAATCCGGAAGTAACGTTTATCCCGAAATCATAAGACCGATTACGGTTAAATTTACATTCCCTCTGCACCTCAGGGTACTTGTAGACGGAAAGGAAGTATTTGAAAAAACCGGAAGAGAAAAAGATACTATTCAAATCAGAAATATAGAGTCAATCCCGGGCTATTTTATAAACGGCTATGAAAAAAACGGTACGGGAGAGCTTGCCAAGGTTGAAGGTGCCGACTATAATTTAACCTTTGTTAACGAGTCGGTTACTCTTACGGCAAAGCTAAAGCCAAACAACTACAGAATTGCGTTCGACGCGAACGGTACAAAGGGCGAGGACGGCGAATACACTGACATTGACAATTATATGTCAAGGAAAACCGCTTATTACGACAGTCCGTTCACCCTGACGGGAAACAAGTTTATGCGCAAGGACCACACCTTTGTAGGCTGGAACACACAGCCCGACGGCAGGGGTATTATGTATAAGGACAAGGACACCGTGCTTAACCTTACAGACAAAAAGGGAGCAGAGGTCAAGCTGTACGCAATCTGGAAACCAAATGACAGCCCGACTTCGGCGTCGATATTCTCCGACGGCACGGCTCTGATTTACGTAGGCGCGGGTATCCTGATACTGTCAATAGTCGCCTCGGTAATCTATTCCAAACGTAAAAAACGCGAAGGCGTAAAAGCTGTTAAGCAATAATGAAAGGAGCGAATAAAGTGAAAAAGAGGGTATCATTTTCTGTACGGCTAATGTCTGTGATACTTACCTTCCTTCTGCTTTTTACAATGACGGCAGGCTTAGGTGTTACTAACGTTTCTGCCGCAGAATACTCTAAACCGGACGTTGTCTATGCACACGTTATTTCCCCGGGTGATATTTTAAATCCCGGAGCAAAGCTGCGTAATAACCACTTTGAATCGCACGTAATTTTTTTGAAGATATATATTGATGATAAAGAGATTCCAAACGGCGGAGAATATACATTTAATGAACGTGTAACTCTGATGTCGAAGGTTAAGGTCTCGATAGCAATGACGCTGAAATTTAAGACTCTTGACTCAGAAAAAAGCGTTGAATATAATGATGACGTATTGAAGGAGCAGCTTCAGCAAAACGAAGAAGTTACTCTAACAGAGGATATTTACCTGAAGGACACGGTAAAAATCAATGACGGAAAGTCACACGTTATCAATACCAACGGTTATAATGTTTTCATCAACTCGACCAACATCGGCATTTTTACAGTCGAAAACAGATCCACCCTTACCGTTAACGGTCTGGGTGACAGAGATGTAAAATCAACGTTTTACGGCACGGGCGGTAATAACACCGATTCAAGCGTTTTCAAGGTTAACTCAAACAGCAGGCTGGTATTAAATGATGTAATAATCGATGGTAATGCTTCTAAAGACGGCGGCGGCGTCTGCGCCATCGGCGGAAACGTTGAGCTGACCGGCTGTGAGATCAGAAACTGTAAAGTAAATGAAAAGGGCGGCGGCTTGTACATTGACGCAAACTCAACCGCCGACCTTACAAACTGTAAGATTGAAAACAACAACGCACATGACGGCGGCGGTATCTGCAATTTCGGTACGCTTAACGTTATAAACTCCGTAATTTATTTCAACTGGATAAAGGGCGGCGGCTCGGGAATCTGGTCAAAGGGAACCGCTTTTATTAAGGGTACAAAAGTTGAACAGAACTTAAACGCAGTCCACGGCGGCGGTATAACAAACCATAAGGATATGACAATTAAGGACTGCACAATTACAAACAACAGAGCAAGCGGCTGGGGCGGCGGATTTTTCAATGACGCCGAAGGCAGCGCCGTGTTCGAGGGCAAAAACGTTATCAGCAACAACATTTCGAACGACGGCGCGGGAATTTTCCACCGTAAAGGCAAGCTGTCTGTTTCCAATGCATCATTCTTAAACAATTCGGCAAAAGCAGCCGGCGGCGGAATCTGGGCAAATAATGATACGGAGCTTTCGCTTGAAAATGTCAAAATGCAGGGTAACAGCTGCGTAACAAACGGCGGCGCAATTAACTCGCACGGAACGGTCAGCCTTAAAAACTGTTCTATCGACTCCAACTCCGCGGATAACTGCGGCGGCGGCGTGTATATGGATTCAAGCTCGACGCTGACGGTTAATAGTTCCTCAATTATCTACTGTCAGGCAAAGGGCTCGGGAGGCGGAATTTACTTCCATTCAGGCGAGCTGATTCTCGCGGGCGGTAAAACAATGATTGCCAACTGCCAGACAAACGGAAAAACCGATAATATCAATCAGAGAGAATTCAAAAACATTAAGGTTACCGGAAAACTTTCAAGCGGCTCGCAAATCGGCTTTAAGCCTCCCGCTAACGGTGCCAACCGTAACGTAACAACAGGCTACGGTCAAAAAAATAACGTCGCGACGGCACTTTACTTCCAGTGCGATACCAACGATTTTAAGATTAACAGGGATAAAAACGACGAGGTATATCTTGTTGAAGGTCTTAAAGGAACATTCAGCAGCTATAAGATTAGCATTCATATTAAGGTTACCGATGATGCCGACGCTTGGGATTACGCCTATTTCCTAATCTTTGCAAGAGACGACAAGGGAAATGGCTTGGCAAACCCGATTCATACCACGAACGATTTCCATACAGCTATTGATGACGACGGAGAAGAATATACCTATGAATATGACTGCGGCAATAATTATTTCCCCTCTTCGGTAGATGTTGTAACCTCCTTCGGCAACTGGGGAATATGGCGTGATTTTGAGGCGGACGTAACTATAAAAATTAACGGCATCAACGTTTGCTCCAACCACATCGTCCACAAAGTTTACGGCGATGAAAGAAAGAACACGGAGCTGAAAATCACCGGAGACAAATATCCCTATCCCGAATCGTTTGACGTTGAAGTTCCTCCCGGAGACATAGAGAATTCCGGAACCGTCACCGTCTCGGCTGTTGACCAGTACGGTCTGACTTGGAACTCTGACGGCGGCGAAACCACTATGAAGAACATCTCCTTCCCGGAGGAGGATACCTTCGAAAAGCTCGACAAGAACGGCTCAAAGTGGAAGCTGAGCAGTACTCACAAAACCAACCACTGGAGCACCTACAATCTTATTTTCAAGTCCGGCAGTAACGTCTATCCGGAAATCGTAAAGCCAATCACCGTAAAATTTGTATTCCCTCTGCACGTCAGGGTAATTGTAGACGGCGAGGAAGTATTTGAAACAACCGGAATGGAAAAGGAAACTATTGAAATCAAAAATATAGAATCAATCCCGGGCTATTATATCAACGGCTATGAAAAAACCGGCACGGGAGAGCTTGTTAAGGTTAAGGATAACGAATATAAATTAACCCTTATTAACGAGTCGGTTACCCTTACGGCAAAGCTAAAGGCTAACAACTACAAAATTGTATACGACGCGAACGGTACAAAAGGTGAGGACGGCGGCTACACGGATATTATCGGTCTTATGTCCAAGAAAACCGCTTATTACGGTAAGGAGTTCACCCTGAATCCGGTCAGGTTTATGCGCGAGGGTTACACCTTTGCAGGCTGGAACACAAAGCCCGACGGCAGCGGTCAAATGTTTAAGGACCAGGGCACAGTGCTTAACCTTACAACCGTCAGGGCAGAGGAGGTCCATCTGTACGCAATCTGGAAGCCGGCTGACAGCTCGACTACGGCGTCGATTTTCTCCGACGGTACAGCTTTGATCTATGTAGGCGCGGGTATCCTGATACTGTCAATAGTCGCCTCGGTAATTTATTTCAAACGGAAAAAACGCAAAGACGCGCAAACGGTTAATCAATAACGAAGGGAGTAGACAGCTAATGAAAATTAAAAAGCTCATAACGGTAATTTCCGCGATATGCCTGCTCCTTACGGCATTTGCAGTGCCGTCAGCCGGGGCGATTGACGGAAAGCTCGTCACCTCAGGCGCTATGGTAGAGATTTACAGCGGAGACAGAATAACCGAGACTCAAAACCTCGGTTCGGTCGCGGAGGCTTGGTCAAACGCAATGGCTAAAGCAAACAATTACACCGAAACAGTCATTACCATGGGTTCTGACTGGGAAATGGACGAGCTGCTGACGGTAAAAGAAAACTGTCATATAACGCTCGACCTCAACGGTCATTATATCAACCGCAAAAGAAACGGAGAGATTATACGGAGCGGCGGGGTTTTCCATCTCAAAGAAAAAGCCGTGTTCACACTGCGCGACAGCAATCCCAAGTCCCAGGGCTTTGACGGCGTAAAGGGCGGTGTAATCGCCGGCGGCGCAAGCACCAATTACGGCGGCGGCGTATATATCGAGGACGCAGCCCAGTTCCGTATGCAGGGTGGTACCATCTACAACTGCAAATCAAGCTACGCCGGCGGAGCCGTATGTGTTGACGGCTCGTCCTTGGATACAAAATTCATAATGACCGGCGGCAGAATCTACGGCTGCCAAACCGTAGACAGCGTCGATAACTGTCCGGGCGGCGGAGTGTATCTGTACAAGGGCGTAGTTGATATTTCAAACGCCAAGATAGACAACTGCTACAGCGAGGACGACGGCGGAGCAATCTATTCGGAACGCGGCGAGATATATTTGAAAAATGTAATATTCGCCGGCAACAGAGCCCACGAGATGGGCGGAGCGATTTACCTCGCTCACGATACCACAAAATTACAGGCAACATATTTGAACGCGCAGGGCTGCATTTTTGCCTGCAACCATTCCGACGAGGAAGGCGGAGCGGTTTTCATCAGAGATAATCCCACCGAAAACCGCGCTACTGTTTTCCACGACTGCAAGTTCCGCAACAATTCCGCAAAGAAGGACGGCGGAGCGATATATGTTGACGACGACAACGTCGGACTTTCACAGTGCGAGATTGTCGGAAACCTCACCGAAGGCTCCGGCGGCGGAGTATATGTTGACGGCCGCTACTGGGTAACGCTCAAGGGTCTTACGGTCATTAAGGACAATATCAGCAGCAAGTCAAAGGGCGTTGCCGACGTCGCGCTTGAAAGCCGCGCACTAGGAACAGCGCGTATTATGAACGCAGGACTGTACGACGGCTCGGTTGTTTACGTCGGCTCAACCTCAGGCTCAACCCAGAGAATCTCGGAATGGATCAGCCAGTATCAAGCTAAATACTTTAAAACATACGACGGCAATATTTCCGCAAGGGACAGCAGAACCGTTCAGGCGACAATGGTTTCGACCGGTTCAATCTTCAGCAACGGCGGCTTGACCGCAATACTTATTATCGGCGGACTGGGTGTTGTCGGTATAATAATACTTATCATTTATAAAAAGAAAAAGGCAAAAACAAATACAAATAATGCGACGGAAGGCGGTGAAGAAAATGATGATATCAACTAAGGAACACAATCTCAGAAATACCATTTTCTTTACTATTAAAACGGTAGCCCTTATCCTTGTAATCTGTTTCATGATAGAATTGCCTGTCCAGATTATCGGCAAGGTTACGGCGGCGAACAAGGTTTATTATATCTCAGATATAAAGACCTACCAGGCTGACAGTGAAAGCGAGGCTAAACGCCTTTGCGAAAACGACGGCTATATCTGCGCTCCCAAGAACCTAAACGCAGGCTCGGGAAAGGACGCTGTCGTCTTTATGGGCTACAAGCTCACAGAGGACAAAAGAGAAGCTATTTGCAGTATCAAGCTTCTCCATATGGACAGCGGATATCAGATTAAGGACTACAAGGAGGCTAACGCCGATCTTGAAAAGTCAAATTACGGCACGGCGGAGACAATGTACACGTCCGCCAATGAGTTTATAGTTAACTATAAAAGCGACAGCCCCAAGGCTAAAGAGGCGTACGAGGGACTTAACCTTTTCAAGGTTCCCGAGGCTGACAACGCAAAGCTCGGCGACTACATACTCAGCAAAAAAGCAACCAAAGAGTTTTTTGCCAAGGTTGTAACGCACGCAAGTGCCGGCGCCGTTAACGCAATTACAAACTTCCTCGCGATGGGACTTACTCCGAAAGAAAAGGAAAAGGATAAAAAAACAGGTAAGGAAGTTGACATTACCTGGGCTGACAATGTAAAAAACAGCAACCTTTGGGGAATTATCGAAGATACGAGCTTATCAAAGGATGAGCTTGACGAATACGACAGAGATATGGGCGACGCGGCAAGAGAGCTTCACAAGCAGCTCCAGAAGTTCGCCACAAACTTTGAAAACGGCGAGGCGTCCTTCAACGAAAAGAAATATGTTGAAGAGGCAAAAAAAACCGGCGCTGACGACATTGTAAAGAACGCCGACAAGCCGTCTGAGGAAGATACCGCAATGGCGTATGTCAACGCGTACAACTTCCTTAATAAATACCAAGCCAACGAGTCTATGCCTTTGGGCGAGTATCTTGTCGAAATCGGCAAGCAGACAAGCGATCAGGTAGACCTCAAAAAGCTCTATCCCATTATCGACTCAATGTCCCACGCTCAGAGCCGTATGGCAGGTATGGCAGGCTTGACCTCGGTTATCTCCAACCTCGGAGAAAACAAAGAGGATGAGAACGTTAAAAAAATTATCGAGAAATCAAAGCAAAAGCTGCAAGAGGAGCTAAAGGAAGACTCTTTCTCGATTTGGGTTAATACTAACCCCGAAATGGCTGACAAAAAGGTAGCCTTTACTAATGAAACGCTCCGTCTTAACGCCGCCGGACAGTTGATTAACGCTGAGGCTTCAAACAAGTGGGAGGACACAAAGAAAACCGTTAGCGAAGTGCTCAAGTGGATTGACGTCGGCAGCTGCGCTATCGGCTTGCTGACATGGTTTGCCGGAGAATACGGCCTCGCCGGAGGACTCCTTGTTGCCTTAAAGTCCTCGGTGTCTGTTGTTGCCACAACCGTAACCTCAATAGCTTCCAAGGTGGTCGCAATTTCAACGGCAATATCGAGCTGGGCAGGTCTTTTTGCTCTGGTAGTTCTCGCTTTTACAATCTGGTTCTATGTTGTAACGCTGATTATTGATTATATTCAGAGAAACAAGCCTAAAAAGTACACGGAAATGGCTGAATTCGCGGTAGACGCGAAAATCTTAAACAACAGAACCTACAGCCTGATTTACAAAGCGGTCATGGACAATCAAGGCAGAATTGCCGACCTCAACGCTTATCAGGCACAGAAAGGTTGGGTATGTATGTACATTTCCGACGACCCCAACTCAGGAAGCCCGATTCGCGCGGACGAAAACGGCAATATATTCAACATAGTCTACGGCGATGCCAGTAATCAAAACGGCTGTGACTGCGCGAGCTTCTTCGGCCAGATTACACCCGGTAACTGCAACACCGGCGCAAAAAAGGACGAGGTAAACGGTATCTATATTAATTATTATACCGAGGAATCGCTTGCAAACCGTGCGCAGGGCGGCAGCTCAGGCAGCTCCGCTAAGCCCGCCGCCGGCACAAAGCTGTATTACTCCGATATGATTGTAAGATCTGCTAAGACCCCGGAAAGCGCGAAGGCGAGGCTGATTAAGGAAGGCTTTCAGATTTTCGACCAAAACCTCTGTCCCGACGCAAGAAAAGCACTGCTAAAGGAGGATCAGTACACCTACCTCGGCTTCAAAACCACAAACAGCCCGGATTTGGCTATTCGCGATATCAGAGTCGCGACATATACTACCGAAAAGAGTATGTCATTCGGACAACTCTCCTACGCCTGCGCCGGACATTTAGGCTACCCGGCAGAAACCAAGGACGATGACAAAAATCTTCCGGAAGATTTGGACGGCTTGTATTACACTACCAAGAAGGAAGCCGGAACTCCCATCGAGGTAGGCAAGCTTCATTTGGTCAGCAAGCACAGCGACGCAAAGGCAGGCTGGGAACCCGTAACCACCTTCAGCGGATTACCCTATAACTTCGCGACCTCGCGCTACAGCATGCCTCAATCTTCCGGCGGCGCGGGAAGATACAGATCAAGGCCCTACAGCTATACCGGCTATGCCACTACAGAAGACTGGGAGCCTAAAAACATAAGATCATATATGTACTACGAGCCCGAGGAAACCTACACCGAGGGTACAAAGTACCTCTCAGGCGTGTTCTTCGCCTTCGGTATGGATTCCGAAAACGGCGTCGGCTACCAAGACGCGCCGGAGGATGTTATCAGACATCTGTTTGAAGAGCTTTCCGATAATCCGTTTATCGAGCAACCGAACGGCTGCAAGGACGTAAACCTTGCCCAGTCCTTCTACTACAAGGGCTTCATTGTAGACAGTAACCAAAAGCATATGCGTATGTATTATGCCTGGACCTACAACCCCTACCGTGCGCTGACAGACGTGCAGGCGTTCAGGGGAGAGCCCTATATTTCAAGACTTCCTTACAACATCAGCAAGGCTGTCAAATATAATCCTAAGCCCTCCGGCGGGGCAAGTGCTACCGCGACCTACGCCGCTTCGTCGGTAATCGTACAGCGTTGTGTTGGTATGAGGGAAGCCAACATCAGAGCCATCGCTCCCGAAAACGCCTATATGGCTCCTAACGGACTTTTGGGCGACGAATACGACAGCGTATATGAAGGCTTTACAAGGGAAGACCAGGGCAGCCTTAAAACTGCCGACGGCGTAATGCCGTGGCTCCCGACCAACCTTTATGTTACCGGCTATGTAGAGAAGGCTCCGCGCCTCACGCTCGACAGCGTTGTTGTCACCAAAAACAAGCACGACGCTACAAATAACAACGGCGTTATCACCTGCGACGTTTCGGAAGAAACCACCCTCGCGGGCAATAAGCCGAGCGGCTCCTTCAACTCTGTTCAGGAGATAAAGGACCCCTATAAGCTTGACGCATTCAATGTCGCTTTACCCTCATGGACAGACGACCGCGGAAAACCCAGCAAATCCGATGCCGATAACGGCGAATATTTCCACAGCGGTGCAAAGGTCTATATGTACATCAAGCATGATACTGTAAAGAAACGTTATATTTCGAGGATTTTTGTCGGCGCCGCATCAAGAGACGACTCAAAATCAAAGGAAAAGGACGTTCTAAAGGCATACGACAAGCAGGTTGACTTGCTCGCGATGCAAGCCGCTACGGGCGCAGCGTCCGACGAGATGATTCCCTTTGACGTCGCCGGCGATCCCGCAAAGTCATGGACGCGCACCCTTAAACCGGATTATCAGCCAAAGGCTCCCGATGGCGGCGATCCCGCGGCATACGTCAGCGTTGCCAGAACCGACAGCATTGATAAGGCAATAAAGAGTATAGTTCTCTTCAGGAGCGACGCCAAGGCTGTTCCCGATCAGCAGCAGTTTGACAGTGCGGTTTACTACTGCGCGTCACCAACAACGCCGATCAAGATGAACGACAACAAAACCTACTATATTTATTACTCATATAACCAGGGTACGGTTCCCGGCAAGCCGTTTACCGAGCTCAACATCAGCGAGAACGTATTTGTCTCAGGCTGCGCTACCGCGCTTGTAGTAGACAGAGCCGACATAACTAAGGAAGACCCCGAGCTCCATAAGATTCAGGTAACCCAAGCCGCCGAGTTTAAGGGCGACATTAACCATGCGGTATTTATCAAGGGTAAGTACGAGGCGGATAAAATGTTCTACAATAAGATTTACGCCGCTTCAGGAGATTCCGCCAAGGATGCGCAGCTGAGGCTGCTCGAGCAGGGCTGTACGGAATTTCTCGATATGGACCTCAATAAAAACGCCGGCGGAAAGTACATTTACTTCGGCTACCGCAGCTTTGGACTTAATCAAAAAGCGATTGATATGGCAAGCTCCGCGGATTTAAAGGCTGCCGAATACGAAACTCAAACGCAAGAGGCGGTCTACGACATTATCTGCACCGTCGGCGAGCCCTTCCACCCCGAGGGTATTGTGACCGAACGCTACCAGCTATACTACTCGCCGGTGGCAAAAGAGGACAAAAACCATAACCTCATCGGTACAAACCTCAACGAAGGCACAACCGGTCCTGAGATTTATATGTACTACGCCACAACGTACGCCGCAAAAAGATACAACGAAAAGGCGATGACCGATCCCGACAAGGTTCTCTCGACAATGCCGAAGGATTATATGAAATCTCCTTTGACAAAAATCGCGTTTGCCGAGTTCGACTACGTTCCGTATTCTGTTGACCTTGTTCAGCAGACCCCGGGCGGCGAAACACCCGTAGCGTGGGAGCGTGTTCTTAAAAAGGACTACAGCGGTTTCGTTGAGCTAAACGAAGGCGCTATAAAGTTTGACAGCAGCCATATGACGGGCGACAACCGTATTTCGATGTTCGTTCAGCGTGAGAGCGGCTTTGTCAAGGGCGCGGCGGAAATCACCGGCGGCTACCTGACCTCAAGCGTAACAGAAAATCAGCTGTACTTGGAAAAGTAGCGTTAAATTAACTAAATACAGGGCTGTTTAGGCAGCCCTGTAAAGTGCGTTTATAAAGCAGTAAAAAAAGGAGGTACGTTTTAGTATGTATTTAATAGCAAACATAATCGTTTGCGTATGCGCTATCGGAGGGTTTGTTTACGGAGGAGCACAGTTCTTCCAACCCAAAAAGGCTCTTTACGCACAGATGATTACCCTTTCCCTTGGCTGTATAGCCTTCGGAAGAATATTCAACATTGTCCGTCTCCTGACCGGCGGCAGCCTGACCGACGGCTTTTCGCTCGGCTTTTTGGGAATGATCGGCAGCTTAATGTTCTTCTTCTCAGCCAACTACGGCACTGTCGATTCCATAGTTGACGAGGGCTTAAAGCAGTACAAAAACTACAGGCTATTGGCTCTTGCCGCACCGTTTATGGCAGCGGTAATGTATGTTGGACTGTTCCTTATCGACACCGAAATGCTCTTTATTTATCAGCTCCTCGGAGCGGTTTTGACGGTGTTTATAATGCTCGCGACATATTATCATATGAAACATATGATTTTCCCCGACGTAGATTTCGGCATAGGAAAATGCCTGCGTCCGTACAACCTGTTAGGCTTGCTTTACGCGATGTCAATCTTCGTAGAATTTTACGCCCTCAGCCAAGACAACGAGCTGTTCACACTAATCAGCTGCATAGCCACAGGACTGATTATCTCGTTAATGATACCGACAATAGTAAGGGGGATTAAAAAATGGACAACCTGATTTACATTCTTTACATCTGTATGTTCGTACCATTGCTGCTGAGTTTGCCTCTTATTCATAAGACCTCGCGCAGAATAATGGTATTTATGCTAATCGGTATCAGCGCGGCGCTGTTCATATCAGAGGTCAACGGCTTGCTTCTCAGACTGATGAATTACGAAACGCTGTACGTCACAACAACAATCACCCCGGTGACAGAGGAAATAATCAAAGCTATCCCGGTGCTGATTTACGCTTTTGTAATCTCAGATAACCGCGAAAAGCTGCTCTCGTCCTCGTTCGCTCTGGGAATTGGCTTTGCGCTGTTCGAGAACACCTACATACTTATAAACAGTATGGACGCCGTGTCAATCGAGTGGGCGGTAATAAGGGGCTTCTCAACCGCGTTAATGCACGGCATCTGCACCGCGGCGGTAGGCTTCGGAATGAGCTTTGTAAAGAAAAAGAAAAAGCTGTTCTACTGCGGCACCTTCGCCCTGCTGATGCTCGCGATAATCTACCACGGTATTTTCAATATGCTCGTGCAGTCCGAAAGCCTCAAATACTTCGGATTTGTCCTGCCTCTCGCAACCTACATTCCGGTAGTTATCAACCTGATTAAAAAATTCAGAGAGAGCAGAAGAGCTGAAAAGGAATTAGCCGCTGCGGCAAAAGAGAAAGCCGCGGAAGCTGAGGAATCTACCGCGGAAGAACAAACCGCAAAAGTAGAGGAACAAATCACAAATGCGGAAGAACAAACTGTAAAAGCGGAATAATAAACAGTATAAATCAAATTTAAAGGTGCTGTGAAGAAATGAAGTTTTTAACTTCATTCTTCGCAGCCTCTTTTGTTTGCTGTTAAAAAACATTTGGAACATTATTTCTAAAAAATTAGTGACAAATCCGAATAAATATAGTATAATTATCACAACATAGGCAAAGCCGTAACGAAATTTGGTATTTGCCGTTAAAAAGGAGGAAAATCTATGAAAAAAATCTCAATTATCTTGCTCAGTATGATGATTGTGCTGCTCGCCGCGTGCGGTACAGCGCAAAACTCTTCATCCTCGGAATCATCAAAAGCGGAAGCGTCGGAAACAGCCGACGGCAAAGCTACAGCTGATTCCGCCCGTCCCGAGGACAGCGAGGCTCAGATGATGCCGCAGTACAAGT
>CAMNHG010000022.1 GCA_946539105.1 uncultured Clostridia bacterium
TACGAACCCTCTCTGCACGCACTTTTTACCGTTTTTTATTTCTCCCGAACCGGTACCCAGATACCGCACTCGTAGTCGGGTGACTGCGAATCGCCTGCGGAGTACACTTCGAGCGTTGCCATACCGTTTGCCTGATACTTCTGTCCTTCGTTCGGGAACCACTCCTTCCAAACATAGGTGTTCAGCGTTTGCAGTGCTCCGGGCATAGAACCTTTCGTTCGAAATACTGCCCAGCTGCTTTCGGGGAATGAATAAAGCTCAAGACCATCAGGAACTTCGCCGCCCTGATACAGCCCGGCAATCCAATAGTCAAAACCGTTTTCGGACTCCGTACAAATGGCAAACATTCCGATATGATTCGATAAGATCGCTTTCTTGATCGGCGTATCGGGCTTCATCGTCTGCCAAAGACGGGCATACTTTAGATTGTATTCCTTATCCCAAAATTCAGGGCATTTTACATATCCTTCATCGGGTCGGATCTCCGTGTGATAACCAATAAATGTCATTGCCTTTTTCTTTTCATAAGTTACATTGGAGCTTCCGTTTAATACAAATATTTTCATTTTCTCACCCCATCATATATACAGCGCAAAAATGCCGCAGGTGCTTTTCTATGTCCTGCATAACCTTCTGCCGGTACTGCAGCTGTCTGTCGGCTTTTGCAATCATCACCACAACAGGCGAGGTCAGCTCCATGGCGAGAAGCGACGGGTCGTCCTGCTTGAACAAACCCTCGTTCATCATATCTTCGATGATTTTGGCGTACATCTTTTGAACACCGCCGACTTGGTGGCGTGTGGTGATTTCGGCAAAGTGCTCGCTTCTGAACTGCTCACGAACAAGGAATTTTCGGATTTTCCCGATTATCGGGTCAAAAACGGTAAACTCCACCTTTTTCATAGCGATTGCAATAAATTCATCCCGGCTGTGCGGCAACTTGCCGAAATGCTTCTCAGAGCCGAAGCTCTCTTCATAACGCGCCTCTGCCGTGTCGATCAGCGCGTTCAGAATATCCTCCTTGCCCTTAAAGTGATTGTAGAGCGACGGTGCTTTAATGCCGACCTTTTCGGCGATCTGCTCCACGCTCGTTCCGTCAAAACCGTTCTCTGAAAAGAGCGTCAGCGTTTCGTTCAGTATTTTATCTCTTGTCGTCATAATATCCTCCAAAGAAAAAGACTAATAACCGTTAGTTTCATTATAACTAATGGTTATTAGTCTGTCAAGATAATAGATATATTTCAATGAAAAATCGGTCAGCGGCATTAATACCACTGACCGAAAATAGTCTCTTATCTTTTTTTATAAAGCACAAGCTCCGGATTCTTGCCCTCCGCCTCGTATGTGCAAACCAGAATAAAATCCATATTAGCTAAAACGCCGAAACAGCGGTCTCCACCGAACCGGGATTCAAGCTGATTACCGAGATAAGTCGTATTGTCGTCGAGGAATTTCGCGCTGATACCGCTCGGCAGGGGATAGGCGAGATTGACGAAGCTTCCGACTAACGCATTCAACTTTTCTAACTTTGGCATACCGTCGATATTTAGATTATTGATCTCGTCAATCAACTGCTTTTTGAACACCTCAAACTCGCCGTTGTCGCTCAGCTGTTCATAGCGTTTCCAGTAATCGAGCTGTGGGAGCTTCTCCTTCATATAAGCGCGCGCTTGTTCTTCGGTAAAGCCTTCTTTCGCCATATGAGGAATACATACATTGATCAGCTCGTCCATATCGCTGTAGGTGTACTGTCCGTCCGCGTAGCACCATTTACAGTAGTTCTCGTTCAGTGCGCCGTCCTTATCCGTGCCGATAATCGTATCGTCAAGCGGCATACCGCAGCACTGACAGATCAGCTGACGTGGCGAACCAAGCAGCGTGTTGATCGAAACATTGAAAAGATTTGATAGCAACTTCAGTGCTTCGGTATTCGGCACGGTATCGCCGTTTTCCCAGCGCGACACCGCCTGCCGTGTCACAAAAATCTTTTCCGCAAGCTCATCCTGCGACATCCCGTTCCTTGTCCTCAGTTCATAGATAACGTCCTTTGTGTTCATAAAAACACCTCCCTGTTACCAATAATAATACAAACCGTAATAAAACACAAGCAACCCGCTGTTGCTGAGAATTATCTATTATCATACAGATGGCTATTCTTGTTCATTCGGTGTATCTTTACGATAACCATTTTACACTGATAATCAACGCCAGCAAGAAGCCTCTCGAATGCTGAATCACACGTTATCTCCACAAAATTCTGTTGCTATCATTACGGTTTCGTGGTAGAATTATAACATTAATCAAGATGAGAAGGATTGATAATATGAAACACCTCGGCACAATCACACTTGAAACACAACGTTTAATACTTCGAAAAACGCTTGAAGCCGACTATGAGCCGATGTTCAGAAACTGGGCTAACGACGAGCGCGTTACGAGATATTTGACTTGGATGCCTTACGAAAACGCGGAGCAGTTAAAAAATACATATCATAATTATCTGCTTGAAAGCCAAAAAAAGCAGGATTTTTACGATTGGAAGATTGTTCTTAAGGATATTAACGAGCCAATCGGCTCTATCGGAGCTGTCGGAATTAAAGAGGATATCAAGGAAGTTGAAATCGGATACTGCCTCGGCTATGATTGGTGGCACAAGGGCATTATGACCGAAGCGTTTAAGCGCGTCATTCAATTTTTATTTGAGGAAGTAGGATTTAACCGCATTACCGCTGAACACGACCCGAGGAACCCTCACTCGGGCGATGTGATGAAAAAATGCGGACTTCAATATGAGGGAACATCGCGCCAGGCAGGCAAAAATATGCAGGGAATTTGCGACTTATCACGCTACGCGATTTTGAAAGAGGATTATTTTAAAAACACAAAATAACTATTCATCGGATAAACTCAAAAACAGCATATCTTGTTGTTGACATTTCCGCAAAAACATTTATAATAAAATCAGGGCAACACTTCACAATTCATTTTGCAAATTGTACGGCGTTGCCTTTAGTTTTTCTTGACATTAAATCGACGGAGGCGGCTATGAAAAAAGTTTTATCAATTTTAATGATTATCTCGCTCGTGTTTATTTTCGGCGGTTGCGCGGCAAATGGCGGGCAACCCTCGAACAGTGAACAATCCTCAAACATCGAACAATCCTCAGGCAGTGAACAATCCGCGACCGATGACGGCAAATGGAAAAATGTTCAGGTTGGGTTTGACGCGGACGACTACTACTCACGCTTGGAAAACTGCGTTAAGCAAATTCGCGAAAAGACAGATTTTGTGCCCGACATCGCGCTGGTATTGGGCAGCGGCTTGGGCGATTACGCCGACAAAATCAAAGTCATTACCGAAATCCCCTACAGCGAGATTAAGGGCTTTCCCGTATCGACCGTCGCGGGTCACGACGGAACGCTGATTTTTTGCGAGATTGAGGGCAAAAAGGTCGTAATAATGAACGGCAGAGTTCACTACTACGAGGGTTATGATATTCACGAGGTTGTCCTGCCCCTGCGTGTGATTCACCTGCTCGGCGCAAAGACGGTTGTTCTGACAAACGCTGTCGGCGCGATTAACGCCGATTACAACGTAGGCGACTTTGTGCTGAACGAGGATTATATTTCGAGCTTTGTGCCTTCTCCGCTGGTAGGTGAGAACATCGACAAGCTCGGCGACCGCTTTGTTGATATGACAAACGCGTTTGACAAGGATTTGAATACAATCGTTGAGAATATCGCGAATCAGAATAAAATCCCGATTCACAAGGGTGTGATGATTCAGGTTACAGGCCCTCAGTACGAATCGCCGACAGAGATTAAGATGTACCGCAGCCTAGGCGCGGACACGGTGGGAATGAGCACGGTAGTCGAGACAATCGCCGCAAGGCATATGGGTATGCGCGTCTGCTCGATAAGCTGCATTACAAATATGGCGGCAGGAATGCAGGATAAAATCTCTCACGAGGAAGTGCAAAACTCCTCCAACAATTCCTCAAAGAATTTCGCGGTTCTGGTAAGCGGACTGCTCTCGAAAATGTAATACTAATTCCTGATAGAAAGTAGACTTATATTTTGCGAGGATTTTTTTCGCAAGACAAGGCGAAGGACGCGGCAAGGCTTGAGGTGCGGTCAAAATCTTTGATTTTGGGCACCGCACCCATACAACGGAGACGCCTTGCAAGGACGACAACGCAGTATTGCGGAAAATAGACCGCAAAGATTGTCTACTTTTTATTAGGTATTAGTATAATATTTAAAATCAAAAATGCACCCTGACTCGGGTGCATTTCTTTTTTATCTGTTAGCTGTCTCTGAGTGCCTTTAGCTCGTCGCGCATTGAAAGAAGCTGATTTACAAGCGGAGTGTAATCTATCTCGGTTTTTGCCCTTAAAAGCTCGGTAATCTCTGAGCATTTATCAAACATTTTTGTAAGCGAGAGGTTGCCCAGCACTCCTTTAAGCGCGTGAGCCGCCTCAAAGCCTGCCTGCAAATCTCCTGCGTCGGCAGCCTCCTTGAGCTTGTCAAAGTCCTGTTCGTCGGGAATCATATTGACGAGCTTAAGGTAGAACTGCTCGCTGCCCATACATCGCGATACTCCTTCGTCGGTGTTAACTCCTAACTTCTTTAATCCGTCTATTGTAATCATTTGCTATCTCCTTATCTGTCTCAGCCTTGGTATTTTTCGATATAGTTTGCGCCCTTCCTGTCAGCGCAGGCAGACTCGGCGCGTTCAAACCATTCCTCGGGATTTAACTCCTTGTCAACGCGTTCATATACGCCGCACCTGAGAGTGACACCTTTATTCTGCTCAGAGAAAGATGTGGTTTGAGCCTTTTCAAAAAGCTCCTTGTAGTCGTCTCTGTGACGGAAGTACGCATAGAACCTCCCGTCTCCGGCATAGCATACTATGCCCTTTGTTGTAGAATCATTCTCCCTTATTCTTTGCGCGGTGTTTTGCAGAAATAGGTTAACCGCTTCGTCGCCGGCTTCCGCCTTCAGCTTATCAAGTCCGTCAATGTGCAGAGCAACCGCGTCCATTCCTCGGGTTTCCATACGGCGGATGTAAGCAAAGAAGAAATCGCTCTTATAAAATCCGGTCAGCTTATCCTTTTCTATCTCCCTGATAAGGGCGCGTTCCTCGCTGAGCTCTATAATGCGCTCGCAGCGCGCCAGAATAACCTCGGGCATACGGTAGGGCTTTGTGATAAAGTCGTCCGCGCCGAGCTTGATTGAGCGAACCTCCGCGCTTTTCTCCGAGGTCATAACAATAATCGGGATTTTGGAGAGCTCCTCGTCCGCTTTGCACTGCTCAAGCACCTGAAAGCCGCTCATCTTAGGCATTAGCAAATCGAGCAGGATAAGCGAGTACGGCTCCTTTGCCGAGCGAAGCATTTGCATTGCCTCGCTGCCGTTTTCCGCACTGTCTACATTGTAATTAAAAGCGAGTATTGCCTCGAGCAGTTCGCGGTTTATCAGCTCGTCATCCACCATCAAAACCGTGCGTTTTTTTCTGCGCGACCTTACAAAATTGTTCATATAATTACTCCTTAGCTATTATTGTATATTTAGCGATTACCGCGTACAAATCCTCGGGATCGAACGGCTTGGCAATATGCGCGTTCATTCCGGCTTTTTTTGCGTCCTCTTTGTCGGATTCAAAGGTATTGGCAGTGAGCGCGATAATGGGAATTTGCGAGCGTTCATCATCCATAGCGCGAATTAGCCTTGCCGCCTCATAGCCGTTCATCCTCGGCATTTGAACATCCATAAGAATGATGTCGTATCTATCAGGCTCTGCAGCAGCTATGGTGTCTACCGCAACCTGTCCGTCCTCGGCGCAGTCCGCCTCAAGTCCGCCGCGTTTGAGGATTTCGAGCGCGATTTCGCGGTTAATCATATTGTCCTCTACAAGAAGTACTCTTTTGCCCGTGAGGTCGGGCTTTTCCTCCTCTGTGCTGCCGTTATACTCCCTGACAATCTGCTCTGTTGTGAGCGGCAGCTTGACCAGAACGGTAATTTTTGTACCCCTGCCCTGTTCGGTTTCAACCGTGATAGAACCGTCCATAAGCTCAACAAGCGTCTTGGCGATTGTCATACCGAGTCCCGTTCCCTGAACCTTGCTGACAGTCTGGGTATGCTCGCGCTCAAACGCCTCAAAGATATGCTCGGCAAATTCCGGGCTCATACCGATTCCGGTGTCGGCAACGTAGAGCTGATACACTCCCCTGCCGTGTTCTGTGTGTTTTTGCGAAAGAATTGCGTCTACCGTTCCTCCCGAGGGCGTGAACTTAAGCGCGTTGGAAAGCAGGTTGAGCATAATTCTGCTTATGCGGTTAGTGTCGCAGACAACATATCTGTCGCGGATTCCGGAGCAATCGGCGTTGAAGGTGAGATTCTTTGCCTGCATCTGAACCGTAACAATCTCCAAGGTCTCCTCAAAAACCATTTGTAAATCAGCAGGCTCAGCCCTGAGCTCAACCTTTCCGCTCTCGATTCGGGACATATCCAAAATATCGTTAATCAGCGAGAGAAGATGTTTGCTGCTGACGTCGATTTTCTCCAGATAACTGCGGACATTTTCGGGGATGTTTTCCTCCTCCAAAGCGAGCGCGGTATAGCCCTGAACGGCGTTGAGCGGTGTGCGGACATCGTGGCTCATATTCGAGAGGAACATCGTCTTTGCCTTGCTCTTTTCCTCCGCGGCAAGCCTTTCCGCCTCGCTGATTTGCTCACGTTTATTTATAATTGAAATAATGCTGAATATTATGCACAGCGAACAGAGAATAAGTCCGTTTTGAACGTAAATATCAATTCTCTCGCTGTTTGTCAGCTTCTCAATTTGCCTCCGCATATAATTTCCGTCGAGCTCGGAAGCAGGTATATTGTTATTGTCTACATGTTCTGAGTAGTAAGCGTCGATATTCGCCGATGCCGCGGCTGACTTTTCCGCCGCCGACTGATGAATCCACGTCATCGACACAATCATAATAAGTATAAACAAAATCAAAGGAACTATCTGGCTTTTGCCGTAGTTTCTGGTATTGTCGCGCTTTATTACCGAGCGGAACAGCAATATTCCGAGTATGCTCCAGATTATCAGAATTAAGAACGACGCCGCCGACAGGCTGCCCCTTGTGTTGACCTCGGGCAGAAGAAAGTAGCCTACAAACACGACCGAAACAATCGCGCCGACAAGTCCGAAAGCCATTATTCCACGGCTCTTTTGCCGTTTGCCAAGCACGAACGCGCAAATTGAAATATAGGCGTAAACGATTACCGCGCCGACTGTCGTAACGTCGACAATCCAGCCGATTGCGGTCCTTCCCAAAAACGGAATAACCAGCGAAACAGCCGCAACCATAAGGACGGCAAACCACGGAACACCGTTTTTGTTGCGCTTTTTGAACGCCTTTGGCAGTATTTCTTCCTCAGACATTGAGAAAATAAGACGGCTGAGCGCGACAAAGTTGCCGATTACACCGGTGGCAATTCCGCAAAACGCGGCAATACCGAGCATAATAACACCCGTATCGCCCATAGCTTCACGCGCCGCGAAGAAGGTAGGAATTTGCTTTACGCCGTCAAGACTTGTTAGGGCTTTAATGTAATCTCCCCAGCCGCTGAAGCCGTCCGGCACCGCCATTGAGGCGCAAAGCGTAAGCATTGCGTACGCCGTAAAGATTGTTATTGTTGAAATTATGATTACAGGCAAAAGTTTTTTGCCCGGGAATCTAAATTCTCCTGACGAATGGGATATTGACTCAAAGCCGATGAACGCCCACGGCCCTAAAATTACAATTCCCAGCACCTGCATAACAGGCGAGCCGTTCTCTGCAAACGCGGGCTCAATTCCGCTGATTCCTCCGCGGTGAATTACCACAGCGATAAAGCAGACGCAGACGAGCAAAAACAGTCCGAGAGCAAATACAAGCTGAAACCATTTTGCCACGCGCTTGCTGAATACACAGATAAGCGTTGCCGCGGCTATCAGCGAGAACGAGAGCAGAACCTCGCCCATATAAACGGTGTAGCCGGCTATTTCGTAAGAAAAGCCGAAGCAGAATATGTCGCCGAACAAACACCGCACAATAAGCGACAACGCCGTGGCGTTTGCCCACGCGACAGCGATATACGCCAATAAAAGCATCCACGCGCAAATAAAACCGTGGTCGTGACCGAGTGCCTTATTAGCGTAGATGTACGAGCCACCCGGTCCCGGGTAGCGTCTGATTAACCGGTAGTAGTTAACGCCTATTACCGCCATAATCAGGGTTCCTATTGCCAATCCGATAACCGTACCCCACGGTCCGGCGGCAGGTAAAAAGGTTGTGCCCGGCATTACAAAGGCACCCCAGCCCACAGCGCAGCCAAACGACAACGCCCATACCGCAGGCATTGAAAGGTACTTTGTCATTCCGGACTTTTCCCTGAATTTTCCGAATATTTTAATCATTGTTTCCCCCGACAATAAAACAGCTGTTAATCAATCAGCTCTTCAAGCGTTGAGTAGAGCTGATTCGGTTCTACGGGCTTTGACAGATGCGCGTTCATACCAACCTGCAGCGAACGCTGAACGTCCTCGTCAAAGGCGTTTGCGGTAAGCGCGATTATCGGTATTTCTCTCGCGTCTTCGCGGTCCAGTCCGCGTATTGCCACAGTCGCTTCAAGTCCGTCCATCTCCGGCATTCGAACATCCATAAGTATTGTATCAAAAGTACCCGGCTCAGAGCTTTCAAAGGCTTTCAGGGCTTCTCTGCCGTTTTCGGTATGAACAACATCCATCCCCTTGAGCGCGAGTATCTGTTTTAGAATCTCCGCGTTAATCGGCATATCCTCCGCGAGCAGTATATGCTTACCATTAAGGCTTGTTTTATGCTTTCTTCTTTTATTTTCACGGAGCATAACCTTTTCAATCTCGCTTTTTGCGATTGACGGAAAGGCTGATTTTGTTATAAAGCCGTCCGCTCCGGCGGCGACGGCTTCATCCATAACGTCGTCTCCGCTGTACGCGGTAAGCATAATTATTTTTGTCTCATCGTGATAGCCCCTGCTGATTTCGCGCGTTACGTCAAGACCGTTGCAATCGGGCATTTTCCGGTCCACAAACACCAGGTTATACGGCTCGTGCTTGGCGTGCTGAATTTCCATCGCCCTGAGTGCCTCAACACCGGAGGTTGCGGTGTCGCAGTTAATTCCGATATTTTCAAGCACAAAACCGGCGTGCTCTAAAGCAACCTCGTCGTCATCAATAACAAGTGCCTTGACAAGGTTGGAATCAAACGCCTTTTTACTGCCCGGCCTGTCGCAGTCCTTTAAGGTAACTGTCACCTTAAAGGTAGAGCCCTCGCCTTTTTTGGACTCAACGGTAATACTGCCGTTCATCATCTCTACTATATTTTTGGTAATCGCCATTCCCAGCCCCGTACTGCCGTAACGGTTGCTGCGGCTGGAATCCTCCTGGGTAAACGCGTCAAAAATAGTCGGCAGAAAGCTCTCGTCCATACCGATTCCGGTGTCCTTGATTGTAAACCTTATGGTTGAGCGACGGTCAAAATACGCAATTTTTTCAACCATAAACGTCACCTTGCCCGGCGGGTCGGTAAATTTTATGGCATTGGAAAGAATATTTATAATAATTTGCTTTAGCTTTGTGTCGTCGCCGAAATACCACTCCTCGGGATCGCAGCTGTTGATAAACTCAAACTCCAGCCCCTTGTCACGGCACTGCGACTGAGTCATAATTTTAATCTGCTCAATTACCGAACCGAACAGAAACTCCTCCTTGCGCAGGGTCATTCTTCCCGATTCTATGCGGCTCATATCGAGAATATCGTTAATCAGGTTTAGCAGATGTCCCGCGCTCTCACCGATTTTTATGAGGTAGTCTCTGGTTTGCTGCGACAAATCCCTGTCCCTGAGTGCGATGCTGTTAAGTCCGATGATGGCATTCATCGGAGTTCGTATCTCGTGGCTCATATTCGACAAAAACGAAGTCTTTGCGGCGTTTGCCTGCTCGGCGGATTTAAGCGCGTCGGCAAGAATCTCATTTTGCTCGTGCTCGTGGCGCAAAACATCGGTTACGTCGGATTTGAGCAGCAAGTAAAACTTTGTTTCCTTGTCAACGGCATAGTATGTAAACCGCTTGTAGTATATGTCCCCGTCAATGCGGCAGACAACGTTAACGGTGTAGGATTCGTTATTCTCGAGGTTTTTTTCTATCTCCTCAACCGACAGCGAGGTTTTCAGCTCGTCAATATCGTGCGCCTCGGTAAAAGCGGTTTCAAGCACGTAGTCGCGGATATAGTCCGAGTAAACGCCGTTGCGGTGCTTGGGAAATATGCTGCCTTTTCCGATTTTTTCAGCGTCGCCGATAACTACGCTGTAGTTGTTGTCAACGATATAGGCAACCATATCGTACTGCTGAACCAAAACCTTTTCGTTAAGAACCTCTGTCGCCTTTTCGTTGTTGTACTCCGCCTCAACGGCAAAAAGCATAAGGTCGCCGTTTTCGGGATTATGCGCAACCGCCATTGAAAAGCGCACAAAGCACTGCTTGCCCGACTCACGGCGGCAGTACGCCGCCATATCCGCAGGCGGCTCGCCCTTATAAAAGCGGCTCATAAGCTCTTCAAGCCTGAAGCTATTTTCAAACTGCTCGCGGTCGCCCTCTACAAGAAAGCTGTTCAGGCGGGAATTGTAATAATCTTCCTTGTCTGCTCCGACGCGGTCGCAGCTGTAAAGGTCGTTTCCCCTTACCTCCTCAACAACGCCCGAGGACAGGTTGATTATACAGGCGGAAAGGCTTTTTTCCGCGGCGGAAGAGTACCGCTCCATTGTGGCGGTATATACGTTTGAACGGCGGTAATCCTCCTGCTGGGCAAGATAATTCTCGGTAATATCGCCGATAAAAACATAAAACACATCGCCGTATCCCGGGAAACCGGCATAGTGACCGTAGTCCTCTACCCTTCTTACGCTTTTGTCCCGGCGGATAATTCTGTAGGTGACGTAATCACGGTTTTCGCTGCTCTCGGATGAAATCTGATTGGCGATGGACTTGTCCACCTCATCATAATCGTCCGGGTGAACCATACCCCTGAAGGTATAGCCCGTAAGCTGCTTGAACTCGTCAATATCCGAACAGCCGAAAATCTTTATTACCGCGTCGTTGGCATAGAGTATCTCCGTACTGTCGTCCGCGCGGTAGATAAAGAACCCTCCGGGAATCTGCTCGCCGATCCACTCTATCGCGGAGGTTAAATCCCCTCCCGATAAAATCTTATTATCTTTCGTCATTACCATCACCAAATCAAATAGTATTAAACACAATATATTATAATACAACTCTGCAAAAAATACAATAGAATATATCAATATATCACGCTTTGTTTATTTATTTTGTTTATTTATTCAGTAAAAACAGAAGTCCGGCAAGCCTTGCGGTCTGCCGGACTGAATTATATTATGTGTTGTCCTCTGTATTGTTTTGTTTTATTGCCTCTTTTTTCTTGGCGCGCTCTTCCTTTTTCTGCCTTTTTGAAACCGCCTTGTCAAGATTATCCATATACTTTTTCGTCTTTTTGAAAGCGTCCTTCCAAGAGCTGGACGCGTTGAATACGCCGCCGATAATTTTGACGTTCGATTTCCGGAGTCTGTGAACCGAATGCTTAATGCTGTCAACGGTAGCAAAGTCACCCCTGACCATAAACAGTGCCGCGTCTACGATATCGTTGAGGCGGAGCACCTCGGCGTCGATGCCGACAGGAGCCGCGTCGATAAGAACGTAATCGTAGTCCTTCATAACGTCAGCCATAGCTCCGAGCATAGCGTCGTTGAAATTCTCGGGGATTTTTTCAAGTATAACCGGCAGCAAATCAAGGCAGCCGTTCACATGCATAACAGCGTCGATTTTATCGGAATCGCCCCTGTACAGCGCGTTTAAGGTTTGCTCGTATTCCAGCTTGTCGGCAAACAGAGCTCCCAGCTGGGGATTTTCAAGGTCGCAGTCAATCAAAAGCGTCCTTTTACCGAGCTGCGAAAGATACAGCGCGACATTTGCGACAACAACCGTTCGTCCCTCCTTGCGAGAGGTCGAGGTAATATAAATTTTACGCAGATTTTTGCTGTCCATACGGTTTATCAGCATATGCGCGAGCGATTTGAGATCGTCCCTGATTACCGAATCCTTTTCGGGGAACGTTACGCTTGAGTGCGCAAGCTCGGGATCAAACGGAAGCGCGGCGAGCAAATCCATTTCGAAAACATCTTCCATATCCGAGCTGTTTATCATTGTCGCGCCGAAGATAAACCTGATCAGGCAGAACAGAACGCCGATTACAAGACCTACAAGCGCAGAGTAAATCCAAGTTGTAATGCCGATATTACCGCCGACAATAAAGGACGCGGCAGGTTCGTCAATAACGTTGATTCTGCCTATCTTCATCGTGTTGAGCAAAAGGGTATCGGAGGATTTATTAATCTCCTCCATAATCTGCAGCCCCTCGCGCTCGCTTCGCCATGTCAGAGTCAGCTCGATAATCTCGGTGGATTCATAGCGGCTTACGCTTAGGTTGTTCGCGATAGTCGACGGCGCGACGCCTCTTAATTCGAGGTTTTCTATAACCATCTCCATATTCTTTTGGCTTTTAATAATATACCTGGCGTCGTCGGCGAGCTCCCTGGCGATTTCAACGTCGGTCTTATACGGAAAATTTGTATTTGAAGAAAACTGATCCTTCTCATTAAGCGCGGCTACAACAACCGAGGATTTGATTCTGTACTCCTTGGACATTTCTCCCCGTATATAACCCGCGCCGATAACCACAATTCCTATAATAAGCCCCAAAACGGTAAACAACAGGATAATGCGCCAACCTTTAAGCAGGTGGTAAACTATATCACTTTTCTTCAACTGTGTCTTTTTGTTGCTCATTAGCTTTCTTCTTCTTTCTTCTGTTGCGAACCACTCTTACCGTAATAAAGGATATAATCGCGATAAGCGCGGCAGCGGCTAGAATAAGTATTGTATCCCACAGCGTCCATTTAAATGTTTCCGACTTTTGCAGAGCGGAAATGTCCTTGACGTCTATTTTTACACGGTCTGAGTTATTCTCGCCGATTTCAAGGTAATACGTGCCGGGCGCAAGTCCCTCGATTACACGTTCCTCGCCGTAAGCGTTCCACAAATCAACCGTTTTATCATTTTCATCGAGCAGTGCCAACTCAACACCCGTAAGACTGTTCTTGAAAATAATATCCTTGACGTCAACCTCAAGCCTTGTCATATACGCGGTCTGCTCAAATACCGGGTGAGCCTCGCCGCCGATAAGACCGTCCTTGTCAACAGCAAAGTCCTGTTTGTCGGTTGTAATCTTGTACGGCTCGGGTACGCTCTTGAGCGTGATTGAGTATGTTTTATCCTTATCGAGCTCGGAAATTACAATCTTGCCGTTTTCATCCGTTATAACATCGGGCTTGTCGGTAACTGAATATACCGCGCCCTTGATTGGCTCTCCTGAATACTCGTCGGTGAGCACAAAGTCGGCCTTGGTCTTGGTGCAGGATATAATAATCGCGTCTTTTTCGGAGTTGGTAAGCGTAACCTCCGCGTCAATCCTGGACATATATCTCGCGTAATACTGCGCCGCGGTTGTCTGAGACAGATAATACTTGCCCAAATACAGCTTTTCGCTCGCGCCGAATCCGTTGGCGTCGCAGGTGATCTGCCCCACCTTCTGACCGCTCTTGTAGCGCACCGTTCCGTCGAGCGTAACTATGTTCTCGGCCGCGTATATCTCATACGTCTGGTTGGGAACCTTCTCCTTGGTATCAATATCTATGCTGCGCACATAAATTTTGTTTTTGCTCGGCGACAGCGGTATTTTTACAAGGAAGGGATCCGGCCAGTCGAGCGATTCATTAATCTCAAAATCGAAATTCTCAGCAAGTCCGTAACCCTTCGGAGCCACAAGATTGTGGAAAGAATACCAGCCGTGCGGTATTTTTTCAGGCAGATAAAACGTTCCGTCCTTGGTAGTTTGATACTGCTTGTATTCAATTTTTGTCGGGTAATAGGTGTGCAGCTTTTGTAAACCGCCTACCGCGTTTTTCTCAGCGTAAAGCTCAAACAGAGTACCCTCTTTTTTGATAACATTGCCGGTTTCATCATCGACAACCGTAACGAGAACCGCGCACTTGTCATGTCCCTCGTCGGGGTTATTGTCCACGGGTTTCTCCTCATTGGGATCATTGTCTCCGCCGTTATTTCCGCCGCTGTGGTTTTCCGGCGGAACGGTATAAAGAGCGTCATAGGAATGATGATCGTCATATGTAGTCGGTTGAACGTCATAATCATTGTTGTTTGCTGCCGCGTAATTATCGTTAATATGATTATCATTTTCCGCCTGCTTCATCTGAGAAAGATACAGCAAAAGCAGCATAAGAATCAACAAAATAACCAGCAGCACACCCGCCATTATATCGGTAGAGGTTTTCCAGTAACTCTCCTCGCTGATATTTCTTTTCTTTCTTCTTCTCATATCAGTTTCTCGTTAAATAATCTGAAAGGTTTTTATTGCTGTGAACTGTAGTTCATAAGATTTTCGTAATCCTCACGCGACATCTCGGAATAAAGGTGAGATCCGCGTCCCGCCATACATCCAAACCGCTTTACGTCGGCAAGCAGCTTGGCTGAGGAAATTCCCTCGCAGGTCATCTTAAGACGCGCGTTCATAGCCTGAGTGAAAATACTCTCAATCTCGCTCTCATCCTCAATCGAATCAAGGTCAAGGCAAATTTCATCCGCTTTTGTCTCTCCGAGCTTAACAAGGTTGCCGCTGAAATTCGCGATTGTAACCTTGTAGCCGTTAGAGATAAACTCCTGCTCCGCCTTCTTCGCCTCGTCGTGACAGATTGTGTAGGCACTCTCGTCAATAGCCACCTCAATATATCTCGGCTCAAGCTCGTAATCCTCGGCAAGCTCGCTGATACTGTCGAAAACATCGAGCGCGAGCAGGTCGGTCTTGCGGATATTGAGCACAACGGGCACGGGGTGCGCGCCGTTGTCAATCCAGCTGCGTATTACAGAGCAAATCTGCTCCCAAAGGAACTGATCCAGCTTTGCGATAAAGCCGTCCGACTCAACAATCGGCATATATACCGACGGCTGAACCGTACCCAGAACCGGATGGTTCCACTGCAGCTTGCTTTCCGCCTTAATAATACTTCTGTCGGCAAGGCTGCAAACCGGCTCAAGCACAAAGGTAAATTCGCCGTGCCTCATACCGGACAGAATATCTATCATCATCCTCTGCTCCTGAGCGGGATCCGTAGAGGCTCGGCTCAGGCTCAGGCTGCTGTTTGTGCGGAGCACCTCAAGGGTTTGAATCATCTTTTCGGTATTGAGATACTGATTTGCCCTGATCTGCTCGTCGGCAGTCGGCTGAATATAGAGGTGGAATTTTTCGTTAAACAGGGCACATTCCCTAAGCATAATATTCCAGACCAGTCTGTACGCGATATTAAACATTATCGAGAGGATAACGCCTGCAATCGAGGTATAGAACGCGGTTGAAATACCGGCGAGCAGAGTTTCGATACTCTCCATAGTCGCCTCTGCGGAGCTGAACGCTACCGAGCTGATACCGGTAACAAGTCCCATAAATGTACCCAAAAGTCCCAAAGCGGTAAGAATACCGGCAATCTGGAGCACCGCTCCGCGCCAGCTGTAAACGGCAAGCGTTTCGTCGTTGATAACGTCCTCAATATCGCTTATAATAACGCCGTTTTCCTCCTGGCTTGTGACGTTTTCAAGATAAGCGTCAAAAAGCTCGTCTAGCTTTTTCTGCTTAAAAAACGGTTTGGAATTAACCACCGCGGTCCACACGTTATCCGCGTGAACCTCACGCACACGTTCTATACTGTTTTGTCCGTATCTGAGCCCCGCCGAATACAGCAGGTTCGGAATAAGTCCGAACGCAAAACCCGCCGCTATAATAAGCGTCATTACACCCACGATAATCATTGAAAGATAATCGGGCGAGATAATTACAAGCAGAGCGCATACCGCAGCAAAAACCGTGCTTAAAACAATAATTATTCTTTTCATTTTTCCTCCTGAACGGATGAAAGCACAATGTATAATCTTAACTTTTTAATTATACAAATAATTTGCGTTTATGTCAACATTTTTTGTGATACTGATAAATTCGTGAAAAAGCTTAACGTTTCCTTATAATATCCTTTAACCTTATAGTGCCCCATTTGAGAGCATTCCACTGAACATCCTGCTTGCGGACAATATCAAAGCAAAAGCCATCCAGAACGATGTCGTAATCCTTGGTTGAGCCGAAATCGTTTGTGGAAAAAATAACCATTTCGGTTTTATAGGTATCCTCAACAAAACCTGAAAAGTCAAAATCAACGGTAAAAAAGTTTTTGCCCTCGTGTATTGTGCCCAAATCGAGGCATAATGAAGATCCCAGCAACCTGTCCAGTGAGTCGCGAAATCCTATTCTCAGCTTTGCGTGTTCAAGAAAAATCTCAGAAGAGATACCTATTTTCGCCGTCGCAACTTCGCCCTCATTAAAAATATTCAAATCTCTGTCCAAAAATTCTATTGAATCGTAAGAGATACTCCTGTTGAAGTTGTACAGCTGATATCTTTTAGCGTCGCGCAAATCCAACGCGGCGGACTTATCCGCCAAATTAATTTCGGAATAGATTGCAATAGCTTCCTCAACATCACCGTCAAATACAATTTCGCCGTGATTAAGGACAATACACCTGTCGCAAAGCTGACGGATTGTGTTCATATTGTGGCTTACATACAGAACCGTCTTGCCCTCATCCTGAGAAACGTCGCTCATTTTGCCGAGACACTTTTGCTGGAACTTAACATCGCCTACCGCGAGAACCTCGTCCATTACAAGAATATCCGCGTCAAGATGAGCCGCTACTGCAAAGGCGAGCTTAACTGTCATTCCCGAGGAATAGCGTTTTACCGGGGTGTCAATAAACTTTTTGCACTCGGAAAACTCAATAATCTGGTCTATCTTGCTGTCTACCTCCGCCTTGGTCATACCCAAAATCGCACCGTTAAGGTAGATGTTTTCTCTGCCGGTAAGTTCCTCATGAAAGCCTGTACCTACCTCGA